>DMWH01000057.1:37045-43013 GCA_003483345.1 Clostridiales bacterium
CCCTCCAGGGTAGCAGGTTTATACCCCGAAGGATGATTCAATATACCGTCTCTAACTTCAAAAGTCAAATTAAGCCCTTGCCTTTCATTTCTTACTTCCAAAAAATCCACGACTCTTAGACTTTGCTCATTGTGTTTAAATCCGTTGCATAGCTCTTTAAGTATTCTTTCTCCCGTGTGACCGAAAGGTGTATGGCCTAAATCATGTCCAAGGGCAATAGCTTCCGTTAAATCCTCGTTTAAATTCAAGCTTCTCGCTATTGTTCTTGATATCTGCGATACTTCAAGCGTGTGCGTAAGCCTTGTTCTGTAGTGGTCACCTTCAGGAGATAAAAAAACTTGTGTTTTATGTTTAAGTCTTCTGAAAGCTTTTGAATGCAAAATCCTGTCTCTGTCTCTCTGAAAATCCGTTCTTATTTCACATTTCGGCTCATAAAGCATTCTTCCTTTTGAGAGTGCTGCCTTGGAGGCATACTCTGACAGATGCTCTATTTCGAATTGCTCGTATTTTTCTCTGATATTCAAAATACACCTCCAAAGAATTCTGGATTGTAAACAGAAAAAACACTCAAAAAAATGGGGAAAGCATCTTTAAAAGGATGTTTTTTCATCAATAAATGTTACTAAATCATCAATTTTAATTCTAACCTGCTCCATTGTGTCTCTATCCCTTACGGTAACTGTATTGTCTTCTAATGAATCAAAATCGAATGTAATGCAATAAGGAGTTCCTATTTCATCATGTCTTCTGTATCTTTTCCCTATACTTCCCGCGTCATCATAATCTACATTAAAATGCTTGTTAAGCATTTGATAAAGCTCTATAGCCTGCTCGTTTAATTTTTTTGTAAGCGGGAATATTGCCGCTTTATATGGTGACAATGCGGGGTGAAGCTTTAACACAACCCTATCGGTTCCATCTTCTAGCGTTTCTTCATTATATGCATCAACCAGAATTGCCAGCATTACACGGTCTGCTCCTAAGGATGGCTCTACACAGTATGGTATGTATTTTTCATTGGTTATAGGATCCTGATAATATAAATCCTCTCCGGATGTGTTTATATGCTGTTTCAGGTCAAAATCAGTCCTGTTTGCAATGCCCCATAATTCTCCCCAGCCAAAGTGGAACAAATATTCAATGTCTGATGTACCTTTACTGTAATGTGACAATTCAGCCGGTTCATGGTCTCTGAAACGTAGTTTTTCCTTATTCATTCCAAGGTTTAGAAGCCAGTTCATACAGAATTCTTTCCAGTAGTAGAACCATTCCATGTCTTCACCAGGTTTGCAGAAAAATTCCAACTCCATTTGCTCGAATTCTCTAGTCCTGAATGTAAAGTTACCCGGTGTAATTTCATTTCTGAATGATTTTCCTATTTGTCCTATACCGAAAGGAATTTTCTTTCGCATGGAGCGCTGAACATTTTTAAAGTTAACAAAAATACCCTGAGCTGTTTCGGGTCTTAAATAAAGCTCGGATTGAGAATCTTCGGTTACACCTTGAAAAGTTTTAAACATTAAATTGAATTTTCTAATGGTTGTAAAATTATGTGCCCCGCAATTAGGACATTTTACTTTTTTTTCTGCAACATATGCTTCCATTTCATCGTTTGTCCAACCATCAACCACTTGTACGTCATCTATTTCTTTCATAAAATCTTCAATAAGCTTATCAGCCCTGAATCTTTCCTTACACTCTTTACAGTCCATCAATGGGTCTGAAAATCCTCCCACGTGACCGGATGCAACCCAAGTTGTAGGATTCATAAGTATTGCTGCATCTAATCCTACATTATATGGGCTTTCTTGTATAAATTTTTTCCACCAAGCTCTTTTTATGTTGTTCTTAATCTCTACTCCCAAAGGTCCGTAATCCCATGTGTTAGCTAAGCCGCCATAAATTTCAGAGCCCGGAAAAATAATTCCTCTTGATTTACATAATGATACTACTTTTTCTAAGCTGTTTTTTTCAATCTTTGCCATAAATTCCTCCATATGTATAATAATTTTAAGTTATAAATATATTAAAAGTACGCAGGCGTACCATTCCTTATAAATGGAAGAGAACATAAAAAATCTCTCATCCCATATAGGGACGAAAGATTTACTTCCGCGGTTCCACCCTATTTGACAAAGCATTAAAGCTTCATCCTCTCAAAAGTATAGACTCAAAAGCTCCCTTCTCCTATACATCCTTATCAGTTTTCACCTTATCTGACTCTCTGTAAATTAAGCATAGAATACTCTTCTTTTTCATAGTCTTAATTTACTATAATGTAACAAAATAATCTTTTTATGTCAAGAGCTTTTTAAAAANNAAAAATGCACATTATTTCTGTCAAAAGAATTTTTTAAATCATCTTTCATATTTTCAGCTTCGGCCTTTATGTTATCCTTCACATTTTCGGCACCTGTTTTTATATCATCCTTAATATTTTTTGAGCCTGTTCTTAAATCATCTTTTAAATTCTGTGCACCTTTTTTTATATCATGCATAGCATCTTTTACAGCATCGATTCCTTCATCAACTTTTTGCCCGAGATCTATTATTTTACCGTCTGTTTGTGTTATTTCCACAGAGCATTTTGCAAGCAGTGCTACGGTTATTCCTGCTGCAGAAAGAAAAGGCGCAATAAAAGCACTTACCAAGCCTGCAGTTATCGGTATATTGACTATAACTTCATTATCCTTCTTAATTGTGAGTTTTGTAGCATTTCCTTTAGCTAATATATCCTTCAGTTGAGCCATTATCTGCTCTCCTCTAAAGGAGCCCGTGCTGCCTTTTTGCTGATTTTCAATCAGTATTATAGCTTCAAGCACATCACCGTTTGCAGCTTCCAAAGCTTCTTTTGCTGTACCGTAATCAGTATTTGTGCGCTTTATAATTTCGTCGATTTTGTTTAAAGTATCATTTTCCATATGAACATCCTTTCTTTTACAATAGCTTTAATGTAGTAAAATTATCCTTCCCTATATAATAAAACAAAAATTTTCTTATTAAGTTCATTATAGTCTTAGGTATTTCTATAAAGCCAATATTCTCAAATTTAGATTTTAAAATTTTATCCATAATTAGTATTTCATTATATGTTACATTTATTCCATTTCCAAAATTTACGCATTTAGAGCAAAAAACCCCTCCTTCTGTTACGGAGAACTTACTTTCATCGTTTATTGAAGAGCCGCAACGAAGGCAATGGAGAAAATCAGGCTTGTACCCAAGCATTGCCGCCAATTTTAATTCATAGGCAGCAGTAAGCTTTTCATGTTCATATGTGCAATTGCTTAAATGAGAAATCACAGATACCGTCATATCAAATACTCTGGAATCAACTTCATTTTCCTGTGCTACATAACTTATAAGCTCTAATATATAAGATGCGTTATAATATGCAGCCATGTTCTTGTTTAAGTTGTAGAAATTATCCAAAAGTTTGGCGGAAGTTAATATGTACATATCTTTTGATACATTGAGTGTGCACGTTGAGTATGCAAAAATCTGCGATGCATTTATCAGATGTGAGCTGCTTTTTTTCGAGCCTTTCGAAATAATCCGAATTTTACCTCTTGTTCTTGACAAGGCATGAAGTATTTTATCATTTTCTTTATAACTTATTTCTTTTAGAATTAGGATTTCTTCCTGTATCATTTATCATACCCTAGAGTTTTAAGACGATAAGAATCATCACGCCAGTTTTCGGAAATTTTAACGAAAAGCTGTAAATTTACCTGGCTCCCCAAAAGCCTTTCGATTTCTTCCCTTGCACTTTTGCCTATACCCTTTATTTTTCTTCCTTCCTTGCCGATAATAATGCTTTTGTGAGACTTTTTCTCGCATAAAATATTGGCTCTTATATCTACAAGGTCTCGGTCTTTTCTTTCCTTCATCTCTTCAATTTCAACAGCAATTCCGTGCGGTACCTCATCCTCTAAATACATGAGGGCCTTTTCTCTTATAATTTCAGAAACAATAAAACGCTCCGGCCTGTCGGTTATATAATCTGCAGGAAAATACATCGGTCCGGGTTTTAAATATTTAATTATCAGTTTAACCAATGCATCTACGCCAACATTATTAAGGGCAGAAATAGGCACTATATCATCAAAGACCTTATACTTATCAAATTCTGCCGCTATACGCAAGGCAGCTTCCTTATCAAACTTATCAATTTTATTAATTATAAGTATTTTTTTTGCTTTTATGTCTTTGATTTTTTCAATAATAAATTCATCTCCGGGTCCCACTTTGTTAAACTCATCAGTTATCATTATTAATACGTCCATTTCCTCTAATGCTGAGTCCACTTCCGTATTCATAAATTCTCCAAGTTGATTTTTTGGTTTGTGAATTCCCGGAGTATCTATAAATATTATCTGTGCTTCATCATCCGTATATACTGTTCTTATTTTATTTCTGGTCGTTTGTGGTTTATCGGACATTATAGATATTTTTTCACCTAACATATTATTCATTAATGTTGATTTACCCACATTTGGTCTTCCTATTATAGTTACAAATCCTGATTTAAACATAATTTTCCTTTCTTAGGCAAGGTCATCGGGTCCGAAGCTGTTTGGCAAAAGCTCCTCTAAGGTATAAACATCATAAGAATCTATGTTTCTTGCACAAATAACCTTTATATCCTTGCCGAATTCCGCCAAAAACTGCCTGCATACTCCGCAAGGAAAAGATGTTTTTATTTCGCTTCCAACCACGGCAATCTTGTAAATATCCCTATAACCTTCAGAAATGCATTTTGAAACAGCTACTCTTTCAGCGCATATGGTGGGAGTAAAAGATGCTGATTCTATATTGCAGCCTGTAAATACCTTGCCGCTTTTTGTATAAACTGCAGCACCTACCTTATAATTGGAATATGGACTATATGACGCTTCCCTTGCTTCCATGGCAATTTTTATTAGTAATTTATCCTCCATTTTGTCCCCTTTCTCATTTCTTTATTTCGATACTTCTCCNNCCATATTATAGGAATACTTTCTCCGTTTGTGATATAAATGCCCTTTCCTTTGCCGATGGTCCCCAAGAATAATCTTCCTTCATTATCCAATATTGATTTGGAAGTTTCTACTGCAATAATATTTTTTGCAGTTAATTGCTTTTTATCCAATTCATCAATATGTTCTTCATCGTCTTTAAATCTTAAATATAAATTGTTTTCCTCATTAAATATGTAATCTGTAGTATTATAATAATTATATACTATGTTTACTTCTTTTGACGGAGTGGTTTCAAAGTTTTCCGATAATTTTACATCTTTTTCATTGAACAAATATCCTTCAAAGTTTCCTTCATCTCTGTATCCGTAAGCCTTTGCTTCATTTCTAATCGATTCCAATGTTGTGTACACATTATGAGGGGCATATTTTCCGGTATCGTTGTACCTCCACATAGCTCCTGAATAAAGTCCGTCTACATCTGCAACTTTAAGTCTTTTTATTTCTGAAAAAGCATCTTCGCTTCCTCCCACATGCACAAATATTCCGTCATTTTCAAGTGCATAATATATCATATATGGTCTTGCACTTCGTACAGGTCCTATCATTTCCGGCTCATGTGCAAGAAATATACATAAGTATCTGGTAAATGGATGCTCTACTTCAACTTCATATACTATTTCGGCTTGACTAATACCTGCCTGCCATCTTGCCCTGTGATGGTTGTCAATAGATACGGCTACCGGTCTTTTTGACAATTCTTCAGGATAGTATCTTAGCCCGTCCAATGGTGACAGTACCTTATTTGGATCAATTTCTTCCTCTATTTCTTCTTTATCGACTTCCGGTTTTTCTTCCGGTTCTTCTTCATTTATTTCAGGTTCCGCTTGTTCAGGTGTAACAGTTTCTTTTGCGCATGCGTTTATAAAAAGCAAGCATATAATTAAAACAGCTATTTTTGTTTTCACGTCTTCCCCCTCGGCTGTATTATTTGAATATTTTTAATTTTT
>DMWH01000242.1 GCA_003483345.1 Clostridiales bacterium
TTGATAAATCCATATTTTTCCCTCCTTTTTGTATGCGTGCAATACGCTCCTTTTTAAATTTATATATAATACGCAGTAAATAATTTATTTATTCCAAAAAAGTAAAAAAAGACCGTTTTTAACGGCCTATTTGATTCCCGTCGAACCAAATCCTCCACGGGTTTCGTTTCCGAGATCTTCAACCTCATCAAAGTCAATCTTCGGCTGATGCTTTATTATGCGGAACTGACAGATTCTGTCGTTGACATGAATTTCGGTATCTCTCATTGCCAAAGCCGGAAACTTCCAAACATCTTCATTTGAACAATAGCTTTCGTCTATTATCCCGCAATGATTTGTCTGGATTATACCAAAGTTTTTGAATGTGCTGCTTCTCGGGACTATGTGGGCTTCATATCCTTTGGGAAGCTCCATAGCTACTCCAAGCGATATAAGCTTGAATTCTCCTTTCTTTAATACAACATCCTCAGCTGCCCTTAAATCAATCCAGTCGCTTTTGCCGTCTATATACCTGAGCTTTTCAATTTTGTCAGATATATATTTAATCCTGATTTTCTCTGACATTTATTCCTCCTTAATATTTAGTAGATAAAACACTCCTTATTTTTCATATAAAATGATATGCAGTTTATATAAATTATATTCCTCAAGCAAATTTTTTTTTAAATAATTTTTTTATAAATTTTTGCGTAATATAAAGCAACGTTGATATTTCAATAAAACATATTTTAAAAATTATTTTGACAGATTTTATTTTTGTGTTATGATTTAAATGTAAGAAGCAAAAAACCTCCTCAAAAAAAGCTTCTTACAGAAAAAGTGAATAGAGAAGAGATACCAAGACCACCTCCCCCTCAGGTCAAAGGGTATCTTGTAAAAACTGAATATTAAGAATCGGGTGTCGGGAACGGAAGGCCGCCAAAGCGGTTACGACAGATCCGGAGGTTGCCCCCTCTTCCTCCGGAGAAAAATCCGAATCTTAAAAAGAATTCTTTTAAAGCCAACCCCCTCAAAGTTTTAAAAGAAAAAAAACTTAACAGATTGCGGGTGCCGGGAACGGAAGGCCGCCAAAAGCGGTTACGGCAGACCTGAGGGTTTTTCCCCCTTTCCCTTCAGGAAAAAATCCGCAGCACGAAAAAAACAACCGATAAAAAACCGGTTGCTTTTTTTATATTTTTATTTTGTAATTCTGTCAGCAATTGATGATGCTACAAATGATTCAGGTTTAACTACGCAGTCAAAACCGCAAGATTTGATCCATCCTGATATTTCAGGAATAACATTTCTTGTCGGTCCGTTATATCCGGCATCCACATGAATTGTGAACCCGAGTTTTGTGTAGTCATAACCTGTTTTTTCATAATAGCTTTCAAAATTTGATATAAGTTCTTCCGCATATTCCAAGCTTATCTGCGTTTCAGTTATAAGCTTCTGCCTTATGTTGTCTATTCTTGGAACATTTAAGATATCGTAGAAGAATATGCCGCCTTTACCTACTGTATGAAGAGCTATTACAATAACTATTTTTGTCTTGCAGAAATTCTGGCTGTCTGTCCCTATAATTACTCTGTTCTCATCCGTATTGTATTTCTGCGTATGTTTTGCTATTATTTCAACGATTTCGTCTATAGAGACTTCGTTGTAAGTTATACTTTTCATAAGCAGCTCCTTTTATTTTTTTTTAGCAGGGTATTGCTATTCTGAAAGGGTTATCGAAAATTTCCGCTTCTTCCTCTTTTTCAATCAGCCATACAAATTCCGTAAAGCCGGGCACCCTTTTAAGATGTTTTGCTTCAGGGTGATTTATAGGGTTGTTCCAAGGTCTGTCCATACAGATGACGTTTCTGCTTCTGTTAGGCAGCAAGTTATGCAGAGCGTCATCAAAGAACCAGTCGGCAACCAGTAAATCTTTCCTTGAGCAGAATATTATGTTGTTTTCAGGGACCGTGAAGTTTTCCAAAAGCCAGTCGTGCCTTGCATTGTATCCCGGTCTTTTGGTGGCTGTCGCAAAGAACACTTCATATCCCTTATTCTGCAGGTGTATTATCCCTTCCACGGCATCTTTATTAGGCTTTAAGGTTTTGAATATTTCTCCGGTTTTAAAATATACCAGCAGGTTGTGTTTGATTTTGTCGCAGTCTTTGAAATTATAATTGATAATGTCATTAATGACTACATCGACTCCGTGTTCCTTGTTATACAAGTCAAGTATTGCTTGAGTTGTGTCGCATACTATGTCATCCACATCTAATATTATTTTCTGCCCCATGCTTCCTCCTTAATTTCTCAATTATTTTTCAATTTTATCAGAGAGAAGTTTTACCCTGTAATGGTTGTAGTCGTATATTTCGTCAAGCCTTAACTTGGCGTATCTGAGCATTTTGTCAAGCTCCTGTTTGTTATCCGTTACGCACATGCGGTTAATGTTGCCTCTCAGCATGTCTATTTCGTTTAATAATTCGTTTCGGTTTCTTATCACTTTTTTTTCCTCCTTAATTTCTCGAAAGTTTTTTATTAATTACTCAAAACCTCATCTTCCCTTTGCCCCAGCAATATTTTTTCAAGCTTCGGAATGTCATTTCGTGAGATAATGCTTCCGTAAGCGTACTGGAGTCTCTCCGCAATTACTCTTATATTTTTAATTTCATCGCTTGTGAATGTACTTTCCCCGTCGCCGGACCCGCTTTCACGAGCTATTACATTTGAAATGTACATAGGATCGCAGATTCCGTTTATATTGAAAACATTACAGATTTCCTCTGACGTTTCTCTGATTTTCTCCGGGACTTTATAACCCCTAAATGCTTTTTCGAAAAATACGCTTGTCTTTCTCAATTATTTCTTCCCTCCTTTTTTGTGCCTTTGGCTACTCCTTAATATTTTTCTTTATAATACGCATAA
>DMWH01000245.1:0-199 GCA_003483345.1 Clostridiales bacterium
ATTAACATTAAATATAGGAGGAATTGATAATGACAGTAAAACCATTAGGCGAAAGAGTAGTAATTAAAATGATTGAAGCCGAAGAAAAAACCAAAAGCGGCATTGTATTGCCCGGCTCTGCAAAAGAAAAACCGCAGGTTGCTGAAGTTCTTGCTGTTGGTGCAGGAATTACAAACGATGAAAAGAAAAAAGATGAAAT
>DMWH01000245.1:283-1025 GCA_003483345.1 Clostridiales bacterium
AAATCATTCGGCTCACCGCAGATTACTAATGACGGAGTTACAATAGCAAGAGAAATTGAACTTTCTGACCCGTATGAAAACATGGGAGCACAACTGGTAAAAGAAGTTGCAACAAAAACAAATGACGTAGCAGGTGACGGAACTACTACAGCAACATTATTGGCACAGGCAATAATAAGAGAAGGACTCAAAAATGTTGCAGCAGGCGCTAATCCCATGATACTTAAAAAAGGTATCGAAAAAGCAGTTGCAGCAGCAGTGGAAGAACTTAAAAACATAACAAAAAAAGTTGAAACATCAGAAGAAATTGCTCAAATTGCTTCTATTTCCGCAGGAGATGAAGAAATAGGAAAATTAATATCACAAGCAATGGATCAGGTTGGCAAGGACGGCGTTATAACTGTTGAAGAATCAAAGACNNNATGGAAGCTGTTTTAGAAGATCCGTATATTTTAATAACAGACAAGAAAATTACAAACATTCAGGATGTTCTTCCCGTTTTGGAACAAATCGTTCAAACAGGCAAATCATTACTTATTATAGCAGAAGATGTAGAAGGGGAAGCATTAGCTACATTGGTAGTAAATAAATTAAGAGGAACCTTTAATTGTGTAGCGGTAAAAGCACCGGGCTTTGGCGACAGAAGAAAAGAAATGTTAAGAGACATCGCAATTCTGACAGGAGGCCAGGTAATATCCGAAGAGTTAGGATTAGAATTAAAAGAAACAACCTTAGATATGCT
>DMWH01000245.1:1031-7497 GCA_003483345.1 Clostridiales bacterium
AAGGAAGAAATCGAAGAAAGAGCTAGACAAATTAGAGCTCAGCACGATGAATCAACTTCTGAATTCGACAGAGAAAAGCTGATGGAAAGATTAGCTAAATTAACAGGCGGAGTGGCAGTTATCAATGTTGGAGCAGCTACAGAAACCGAAATGAAAGAAAAGAAATTAAGAATTGAAGATGCTTTAAATGCTACAAGAGCAGCAGTTGAGGAAGGCTTGGTATCAGGAGGCGGTGTTGCACTTTTAACAACAATCGATAAAGTTAACAAGGTAGCAGAAGGATTGGACGGAGATGCAAAGACAGGTGCTAAGATAATCGAAAAAGCATTGGAAGAACCAATCAGACAAATTGCAATCAATGCAGGTCTTGAAGGCTCAGTAATAGTTGAAAAAATTAAAAATAGCGAAAAAGGTGTCGGATTTGATGCATTAAACGAAAGATATGTAAATATGATTGAAGCAGGTATCGTAGACCCAACAAAGGTAGTAAGGTCAGCCCTTCAAAATGCAGCAAGCGTAGCTGCAATGTTATTGACAACAGAAGCGGCAGTAACAGACGAACCTAAAAAAGAAGAACCTGCAATGCCACCAATGGGCGGCGGAATGGGAATGATGTAATCCCGTAAAAAGAAAAATACTAAACAGTCAATAGAGAAATCTATCGGCTGTTTTTTTATGCCCCATAGCTTAACCGGTATTATATAAATTTTTCTAATGTTTTTATAAAACATGACGATAACTTATATAGAATGATATCGCGAGGTGAAGTTATGGACAAATTTAATAGCTTGCATACATATATTGAAGAAGAAGATGCTCAAGTTAATAAATATCTTACTTTTTATATTGAAAATCAAGTATTCGGAATTCCCATTGCTCATGTTGTACAAATAACTGGGATGCAAGAGATTGAAGAAGTCCCTGAATTTCCAAGCTATGCAAAAGGAATTATTAATTTAAGAGGGATTATCGTTCCCATAATTGATGTCAGGATAAGGCTAAAAAAACAGGAAATTGAATACAATGAAAGGACATGTATAATTGTTACAAACATCGAAGGCTTATACATAGGCTTTATTGTTGATTCCGTCAATGAAGTTATAAATATATATTATGAAAATATATCCGAGCCGCCGCAGGTGGGCAATAATTATGTTATTACTTATATAACGGGAATTGCCAAATTAGATAAAAAAATAGTTATATTAATTGACCTTAATAAATTACTTAACGAAAAAGAAATTGGATCCTTGGAATTAATTAAAGATGAAATAATGGGAGATTACAATGAATAATGAAAATGTTATGCAAATGCGAGAGGTCATTCCCTGGCTGATATTTAAGCTTAATGAAACCCTATACACCGTAAACAGTAAGTTTATAACATCGATTGTTATCAAACCGGATGATGTTACATTTGTGCCTAATGTAGCGGAGCATATTATCGGATTGATACATCTGAGAGGAAACGTAATTCCCTTGGTAGACTTAAAATTATTATTGAATACCGAAGCTGAATCCGGAAAAAATTCGGCCAATAATTCAAAAGAAAACAAAGCTATGGTTGTAGTCTTGGAAAAGGGCAATTCGTTTATAGGCCTCGTTGTAGATGAAGTTTTATCTGTAGAGAATATTTTTGCTTATGAAGAGACCGAAGAAATTAAACAAATGTGTAATAACGGCTTTATAACGGGTGTTGCCAAAGGACATAAAAGTGAAGAGGTTCTTTTAGTTATAGATGAAGAAAAAATAATGAGCAATGCATGATGAAATTAGCTAAATTTTTTTGTATTTCTGTCGATTAATATTATATGAAAATAAATAGAAGAGGGACGTTATGAAAATTAATAATATCAACAATAATAATTATATAAACTATAAGGGTAATTCTAATCTAATCAAAAAAGAAGAAATCAATAAAGAAAATAAATATGATGTAATAGATTTTAATAATAAAAATAAGGAAAATATCAGCCTTCAATCTATTAAGAAGAAAGTAGTATCACAAATTAACGAAGAAACAAATGCTGATAAAATTAACAGAATTAAGGACAGCATAAACAATAAAACTTATAGCATAGATGTTGAAGAAATAGTAAGAAGGTTATTAAGGTAGGGGGCTATTATGGATTCTTTATACCAATTATTAAAAGAATACACCGAAATTTACAAAATGTTTTTGGAACTAGAATATGATAAATATGAAGCAGTAATAGAAGATGATGTAATTGCATTAGATAATATAGTGTCACAAGAAGAAGTATATTATCTGCAAATGAAAGGAATTGAACATAAGAGAGAAAAACTTCTAAATTCATTGGAATTAAGCGGCAAGACTTTGAAAGAAATAATTGATGCGGCGGAAAATGAATCTAAAATAAAATTACAAGAACAATTTGAAGAATTAAATAATAAAATTAAGGAATTAAATAAAATAAACGATTTATTAAAGATTGTTATTGAAGTAAGACTTCGCAGGATAAACAATAAAATGAACAATTTAGGAGAAAAAGAAAATATATATACAAATGACAAAAGCAAAAATGTAACCGAAGGTTTATTGATTTCACATAAAATATAAAAGAAAGTTAGGAGAAGCTATGCTCAGGTCAACTTTTTTAGGATATAAAACAGCAACAAGTGCATTAAAAGTAAATCAAAACCACATGGATGTAGTGGGGCAAAATATTTCGAATATAAATACTAAGGGATACACCAGGCAGCGTCTTGACATAAGTTCTGTTGCTTTTAACACAAGCAATTTAAAGTATGGCACTCCGGGACCTGTAATAGGACAAGGAGTTAATGCAAACGGTGTGAGCCAGTTCAGAGATGCATTTCTTGATTTGAGATATAGAATGGAAACTTCAAAGGCAGGCAGCGAGCAGGTTCAATTAGAAGCTTTGAGAGACTTGGAATCAGTGTTTGATGAAATATCAATGGATAAATTAGATGCGCAATTTTCCGACCTTTTAACACAGCTTCATTCACTGACGAGCAGTCCTTCAGACCCTGTAATGGAAGGTGTTGTCAGAACATCTGCAGAAATTCTTACTCAAATGTTCAATGATTATTCAAGAGATATAGAAACTATATACAATCAACAACTTAATTATCTGGAAAATGGAGCTGTTGAAAAAGTAAATGAGTTGACAAAAAACATAGCCAAATTAAATCAGCAAATTAAAGAAAGCAATATAAGCGGCAATCCGGCATTGGAACTTAATGATGAAAGAAATATGCTGGTAGATGAGCTTTCCAACTATATAGATATAGAAGTAGATATTGAGCCTCTCAATATAGGTGGAGGCAAGACAATAGACGAGTTGGTTATCAGATTAAGCGGGACAACATATGAATTGGTTAATAGAAATAATAGCAACACAATTTCTGTTAATGAGCAAAATGGATTAATTAAAATAGAATTAACAGGTGCAACAGATACGGACGATATTACCAATTTTATAAAAGGCGGTCAAATAGACGGTTACTTAAAGTTCCTTAACGGAAAGGGCGAATTTGCCACGGTGGATGATATTGACCCGGTTAATGGATATGAAAAGGCAGCAGAAGTTAAAGGTATTCAATATTATAATAATATGTTAGACACATTAGCAAATAAATTCGCAACAGTTATGAATGAGCTGAACAGGAAGCCGGATTCATTTGACATAGACGGAAATGTACAGACATGGATTACAAAACCTCTATTCGGAGCAAGAGGTGCAGATCCATCTGACCCTGATACAGAAATCATAAGAGCCGGCAACATAAAAATATCAGATGACTGGGCAAGTGCAACAGACTCATATATAACCAACACTATTAAGGAGAAAGCTGGCGTAGATGAGGATAATACCGGAGCTGTTGACAATATACTTCGAATGATAAATGCATTTAATGCTAAGAATGAATTTGATGTTGACAGAGACCCAAGCACTACAAATGATATACTGTTTAAAGGTACATTCCAAGAATTTTTGTCATATACAACAACAAAATTAAATCTGCAGACAGCTGATGTACAAATATCATTTGATACATATTCAGAAACCCAATTTCATATAGACTATGCAAGAAGCAGCATGTCTTCCGTGGATTTGAATGAAGAAGGAGTAAATTTACTTCAGTACAGCAAATCATACAATGCAGCCGCAAGGCTTATGACCACCTTGGATGAAATGCTGGAAACATTGATAAACAGAATGGGAGTATAGGGGTGATAGTATGAGAATAACTACAAGTATGATGTCAAATAAATATATAAAAAATTTAAACAAATCTGCTTATGAAATGAATTATTTAAGTGAGAAGGTTGAAACAGGCAGGAAGTTTGTTAAAGGCTCTGAAGACCCTGTATCTGCAATAAAAGCATACAAGCTCAGAAGAGAATATAGAACAACCGAGATATACGATACCAACATACGAGATGTTGAATCATTTCTTACAGCTGCAGAAACAAATTTGACGGAAATAAGCAACAATATGGAATCAGTTTACACCTCATATTTAAAAGGTATTAATGGAACAATGAATGATGAGGACAGAGAAATTATTGCAAAGCAGCTTGAAAATTTGCAGCGCTCCATACTGACATCTCTCAATGCAAGGTTTGAAGACAGATATGTTTTCGGTGGAACAAACAAGGAAGAAATCCCTTTCACATTGGATATGAATGGAAATTTATTATTTAAGGGACTTGATGTAAATGATCCTGCCAATAAGGAAGCCTTAGATAAATTAGCGAATGAAACAATTAACATAGACTTAGGCTTAGGAATGACTTTTAACGGTGACGGAGAATTAAACACTGACACAGTATTTGATATGTCAATGTCGGGCATAAAGTTTATGGGGTATGGAGGAACGGACGATAATCCGGAAAACCTATATAATTTAATAGGAAAAATAAAGGACGAATTGAGAAATCCGGACTTTTCAATAGATAAAATTTCACCATACATAGACCGGTTTGAAGAGCAAAAAAAACAAGTATTAGTTCATATTACCGATATTGGGGCTAAAACAAATTATTTGGACTTTTTAAAGACAAGAAATGAGGATAATCAATTCAATTTAAATAAAAAATTATTGGAAGTTGAATTTGAAGACCCTGCAGAAGCAATAGTAAACTTTAAGATGCAGGAATATTCTTATAATGCAGCATTATCAATGGGCAATAGGATTCTGCAAAATAGTTTTATAGATTTTATGAAATAGCAAGGAGAAAATAATATGGAACCGCTATTAGAAATTAAAACTATTCCAATGGCATTCGAAATGAAAATTAATAGAGCTCGCCTTGAACTGGCAACTACCGATGCCACTTTTGAAGTATCAAGAGACAAGGGCGGCCTTCAAATGCAGATGAAGCCTGCCAAAATAAAAATCGATACTGTAGAAGCAAGATATTCGGCAGGATTAAAAAGTGCAATGCACTTGATTAGTGATGTTGCCAAAAAAGGTGTACAAGCTGCTTATGAAGCAACTGCAACTTATGCAAGGGAAGGCAACCTTATGTTGGATATCAATATTATGGATAATCCAATACCTGAAATTGCAATGAAAAAGTTCATCAGTGATGTGAGTTTTAATATTGGATTTATCCCTTCCACAGGTCCTGATATTTCATGGGATACAGGAGGAATTTCCATGAGTTTTGCAATGGATAAATTAGATTTTGACTGGAATGTTGAAAAACCTCAAATAAAATTTATTCCCGGAAGTATAGAATTTATTATCAGTGAATACCCAAGCGTAGAAATAAAATATGTAGGTACCCCGATTTTTGTGCCGCCCAGTGCGAATCCTAATTATAAGGAGATAGATACCCTTGTCTGAAAAAATGAAAATTAAAACAAGAGATTTTGGAGAAATTTTGGTTGGTGAAGAAGATATAATAAATTTCACCACCGGCATATACGGATTTGATGATTACAAAAATTATATTATATTAAAGGATAGTCCCGAGGATGATATAATGTTTCTTCAATCACTTGATAATATGGAACTATCTTTTGTGTTGATTGATCCGTATGCTATTTTTATAGATTATAATCCGATTTTAAACGAAGATGATTTATGTGAGCTGAAATCAACCGGCACGGCAGAATTGAAGTATTTGGTAATTGCAATTATAAAAGACGATATTAAAGAATCCGTGGTTAATTTAAAAAGCCCGATTGCAATTAATCCTAATAACAGAACAGCTAAGCAGGTTA
Source organism: Clostridiales bacterium (assembly GCA_003483345.1). Lineage (GTDB taxonomy): Bacteria > Bacillota > Clostridia > Tissierellales > Sedimentibacteraceae > Sedimentibacter. The sequence goes on from DMWH01000245.1 coordinate 7,253, forward strand.
TACTGCAAAATGAATATCCACTCAGATACAATATAGTATCAACTGAGGAGGGTAATAAATGTTAGTGATAAAAAGAAAGGTATCAGAATCCATACTTATCGGTGATGATATTGAGATAATTATTTCAGAAATAAGTCAAGATAAAGTTAAAATTGCTATCAGTGCTCCTCAAGACATAAAAATTACCAGAAAAGAATTGGCTGAAACTTGTGAATTTAATAAAAAATAGAATATGTAAAATATAG
>DMWH01000142.1:0-2724 GCA_003483345.1 Clostridiales bacterium
GTAATAAAACTTTTAAATTTAATAGAAGGGCTAATAAAAAGTTATATTTCTTAGCCCTTCTATATATGAAATAGTATTATAACCGAGACAGTAATGTTTTTATGCAAACATCTATATATGTAAATTATTTAAACGCACTTTGTAATAAATAGCATTCATAAAGATTATAGCATGAGTAGCGGAAAGCAGATGATTTTGCTATTTTCTAACAAGGGGTCTTATTTTTTTGTAGTACAATATAATACCCTAAATGAAACCCACATCTTATAAATGTTTTCAAAGTGTTTTTCCATATTCCTAATACTCATAATTCTTGCATGCAAAAACAAGTTTTAATAATTCTTGAAATACCTAAATTTTATTGCTTGTACTTAAAAAAAATAATAAACAGCATCTTTCACAAAATTGCTGCAGATTATCTTATGCCTGAATCTGTAGAAAATTATATACACATAATTCTTTTTATCAAATTATACTGATTTTTAAAGCAAATATGAGTATTTTTATATCTTACCCTACAATATCTGTCTTCTTTACCTGTTAAATTTGTCATATTTTGTTAATATTTGCCCCTTAGTTACCAAATGGGTGCGACAATGAAGTAGCATAAAACATAATCTTCCTTTTCAAGGAAAAATACACTAGTTTTAATTGATTATTAGTCTATATATAGAAAAAATACTCTCAAAAGCAAGTTTTCTGGTAAAAATCTATTTGAAAAAGGCATATTCTTTTTATTGTATTATCAAAATTTAATATATTTATTAAGATATGCTATTTACTGTTTTCATATTTAACTTTTCAGCGTATTCTTTAACTTCTAATCCCTATCTTCTGCAAATAATATAGTTAGATTTTCGTGTTAAAGAATAATTTAAAAAATCTTTTTTCTATTACAATACTTATTTTTTCATGATTATTTACTGGGGAGGGGGGGGAGGTTATAAAAAATATATTGTGACACAATCATTATCTTTTATTAGTGTCAACTGCAATAATAGTTTTATCTGGTGTGTTAGATATCCATAGTTTTTATAATAGTAAAAATTCTTTAACATTGTATCAATAAGAAATTCTTATCAATTATTCATAATTAAAAAATGTTGCCCTTAGAAAGATTCACGCATAAAATAATAGGTCCGAATATTTTGGAAATTTTATAATATACCTGCTTATTTATAATTCTGATGTTTTTTTATTTTTTATCATTCTATATGCATCGCGATATTCCTTAAAGTAAGTACAACATCCTGAATTCTCTTTGTTAATAACTAGTTGGAAACATCGGTTGCAAGCTGTGCACCAACGTACTTTATTATCTTTGTTTTCCTTTAATTTGGCAGCTATAAAGGAATCAGCGAGTGACTGTCGTCCAATAGCTATCATATCTGTAACGCCGTCTTTTATGTTTTTATTACCCCAATATCTAATTGATGCTTCTTCTCTGTTTAAACCTATTAGATTATTATTACCTTTATTTAATACTGAATATCCAGAACCTATAACAACTGTTTCAGGCTTAAGAACGCTTTTTACAGCTTTTTGAAAAGTAAAATGAATATAAACATCCTCAGGATATTTTCTATCAGGCATAGCTAACGCAGAAGAGCATAATGCTCCTCCAGCAGAAACAAGTATAAACTTTGCCCCTCTTGCTTCAAGATTTTTTACAAGGTCAAGTGATTCAGTCAAATCTACTAAAGCTGAATCTGGACCAGAACTCCCACAACCTCCCGGGAAACCTTCCCAAACAGAAATCTTAGAACCGACTATAAAATTGGGATCATTTATTTCCTTTTGTATTCTTTCGTAAATATTATATGCGAATCTTGTTCTATTTTCCCAAGACCCTCCGTATTTCCACTTTCTATCATTATAGGGTCTTAAAATTTGGGATCCGATATTGTTGCCATGGCATAGCTTAATATCAACACCATCTGCACCAGCAGAATGTGCAATTTTAGCAGAAATTACAAAATCATCTATTATTTTCTCTAAAGCCTCTTCTGTAAGTAATTTTCCACCAATACCCGGTAGAGGCTTAACTGTTACTCTTTTTGAGAATTCAGGATTACTAGCTTCGCCTGAATGCGTTAGTTGTAAAATCAATAAAGTCTTAGGATTAATTGCTTTGATTTCGTCAATAAATTTTTTTAGAGCTTTTTCATTTCTAGGCATTATACTTAGCTGCATTTTAACTAATCTACTTTCATATGTTATAGTAATAGATTCAAGAAAAACTAAACCAAAACCTCCTTCAAAATAACCATTGTATCTTCTGTAGGTTTTTTCACTAGGGTTTCCTACACTGTCCGCGTCACAACATTCTAGCGAGTTTACAGCTAACCTGTTTTCAGAAATCTTATTCCCTATTCTTATTTGCTGGAACAAATAGTTGTTTTTACTCATTTTTGTCTTCTCTTTAAAAATACTGTTAACAAAATATTATTAATTATAATTTAACAAAAAAGTGACTAATATACCATAGGCTAAAAATGATTAAGTTACCATGTAGATTTGTCTATTGAAAGAAAAATAACTGCTTATGCAATATCTTACGAGTTTCCAAGTCTGCCTACGATATAAATTGATATTATTTTATCCAGAAATTTTCTCTCCTCAAAGCTAAAATAAATTCCATACCTTATGGTCATGAAAATTCCATAGTGTAGATTCTTAGTAAAACATTTATTAATTCTGTAGAATCCTTTCTTAATACACTTT
>DMWH01000142.1:2770-3443 GCA_003483345.1 Clostridiales bacterium
GAAATAGCCCGGATAACCGGTCATGACTTAAAAGACAGTTGCCAAGGTGATAAAAAATATCGAACAAGGAATTGAAATCCCACAATACAAAACAAGAGAAAGCTTAATTGATGATTACAAAGAAAAGGTGCTTGAGCTACTGGAGCAGAACTTAAGCGGGGTTAGAATCCATGAAGAGCTCACAAGAGATGGATTTATTGGTTCCTATCCCACTGTAAAGAGATATGTAAACAAGATAAAAAGAAAAGAGGACATTTTCATAAGAGTCCACACGCAGCCTGGCCAGGAAGCCCAGGTTGACTTCGGATATTTCGGTATGAGTAAAAATGACAGTGGAAAAAACAAAAAGACATGGGTATTTAACATGAGGCTTTCATATTCCCGCCTTGACTACTTCGAGAAAGTATACGATCAGAAGGTGGAGACATTTATTGCCTGTCATATTCATGCATTTGAGTTTTTTGGCGGTGTTCCTGAGTATGTAAAAATTGATAACTTAAAAGCTGCAATACTTGAAGCAAACTTTTATGAGCCGGTTTATCAGCAGCTCTACAAGGATTTTGCAAATTATTACTCATTTAGTCCAATTCCATGCAGGGTGGCAAGCCCAAATGATAAGGGCAAAGTCGAATCAGGTATAAAGTTTGTAAAAAGTAACTTTTTCAAAGGAAGA
>DMWH01000190.1:0-1353 GCA_003483345.1 Clostridiales bacterium
GATATTTGCCTGCATTCTCTAAGAGCATGGTTGCATAAGCATCTCCTTTATCGGCATAATCTGAAATTATGGGAAAAAGCGATGCTATTTTATTTTTTTCATTATTATATATAAAATTCATTATATCCGAGCGTGTAGAGCCGCCTATTTCTTCCATAACAGCCTTGCTTAAGTCATCAAAGGGAAGAGCCCTGTCATATTTATAAACTATATTTTTAATAACATTTATAACCGTATGATAACCGCTTCCTTCATCGCCCAAAATATGTCCCCATCCTCCAACCATTTCACCTGCTCCGTCTTTTTGAGCAAAGCAAGAAGACCCTGTTCCGGAAATTGCCAGAATTCCGTCCTTATCTCCAAAATATGCTTTGCAAGCCATTTCGGCATCATTCAATACTATAGTCTTAATTACAAAAGCACCTTCGACATATTTTTTAATCAGCTCAGCATAGTTTCCTGTTTCAACACCTGCCATTCCGACAGCTATAAGCTGACATTCTTCTCTTCCTAATTCATTAACGCAGTCATAAATTAATGAAATTAAGTTGTTGACAGTCTTGTCCAAGTTTACCGCAGGATTACCAAATTCTCCTATTAAGTTGAAAACCTGAGCATTATTAAGGTCATAAGCCGTAAGCTCTGACTTTGTTCCGCCCGAATCAATTCCAATTAAATATTTCATACTCTCACCACCCGATATTAGTATAGCAAAAACTACTTTATTTTTCCATATAAATTATAAATATTATTAATTATTTATAGTTAAAACAACTCATCAATAAAGATTATATGAAATAATAAAACTGCTCCTCTAATCTAGGGGAGCAGTCTTGCATACATTTATTCCACATGAATTGCATCTGTAGGGCACTCTTCTTCAGCTTCTTTTGCACAATCCTCGAATTCTGAAGGTACGGGGTCAACCTTTACTACAGAGATACCTTCATCGTCCAGTTCGAAAACATCCGGGCAAATTGATTCACACAGCCCGCAGCTTATGCAAGCATCTCGGTCAACATTAGCTCTCATAATTTCCTCCTTTTAAGCAAATAATATTTTATTATTAATTCATTTTAATTCTTTTGGTGTCGCATTAAATATTATCTAATGCTTATATTTCCTTGTAGCTGCCTTATATTTAAAGAACCGTTAGCGATACTCTAATATTGTTCTAAAAATTAATATATTTATTCATTATTGAAATTTTCAATAATGATACATTCTATAAGCTTAGATTTACAGCAGTTTATCCAAAGCTTGTTTTAAATCATCAATTATATCGTCTGCATGCTCCAAACCAACCGATAGTCTCACAAGACCTTCAGATATTCCGCTTAAAGCCCTTTCTTC
>DMWH01000190.1:1436-3111 GCA_003483345.1 Clostridiales bacterium
TTTTTGGCAAGTTCATATTGCGGAAAACTTTTTAATCCCGGATAACCTATCCACTCTATTGCAGGATGAGACTCAAGGAATTCAGCTACCTTTTGAGCATTGGAGCAGTGTTTTTCCATTCTGACTTCTAATGTTTTCATTCCCCTGTTAATCAAGTATGCATCAAAAGGACTCATAACCGAGCCTGTCATATCTTTTATTCCAAATAGTCTTACCTTGTCAATAAATTCTTTTTTACCGGCTGCAAAACCGGCGATAACATCGCCGTGGCCATTTAAATACTTTGTTGCAGAATGAACAACCACATCTGCACCAAGATCAATTGGTCTTTGTATATAAGGTGTGCAATAAGTATTATCCACCACAACCATACAGCCTTCTGTCTCGTGAGCGATTTTAGAAATTACCGAAATATCGGACAAAAGCATATTCGGGTTTGCCGGACTTTCCAAGTATACAATTTTAGTGTTAGGCTTCATAGCCTTCCTAACATTTTCAGGATCTGAAGTATCAACAAAATCTACTTCAACACCGAATTTTGTCAACCCATGGCTCATGAAAGCAAACGTGCATCCATATAATGTCTTAGCCGCAACAATATGGTCTCCAGCACTTACTATAGACCATATAACGGATGTAATGGCTCCCATACCTGAAGCCATTGCAACTGCAGCTTCAGCATTTTCAAGTGAAGCTAATTTATCTTCAACCTGAGAGCATGTTGGATTTCCAAGTCTGGTATAAATATAACCTTCTTCTTCCAATGCAAATCTTCTTCCGCCTTGTTCTGCCGAATCAAATATAAATGTAGAAGTTTGATATATTGGTGTTGCTAGAGCTCCATACTCGTTTGGTTTGTACCCGGCGTGTACCGCCCTTGTAGAAAAATGCATTCTACTTAACTTGTCCTTATCCATATTTCCTCCTTATAAAAAATGACGATAAGTAAACGTTTCTATATATAAATTGTATACTACTTTTAAATATAAATCAATCCATATTTATCAAAAAGTTGTCCATTAATCTAAATGGTACCGTCCACTCATTTAAATAACAAAGTGCATCATATAAAAAAATTTTGCCCCAGGAAAAGCGGTTTCATAAGGTATTTTACTTAAATTCATCAAACACCAAGAGGTAATAAGTGGACAGCAAATTATTATAAGGGGCTGCAGGATATAATTTAATGTTGCCTAATTGGATTTTGCTTGATTTTTTAAGGAATGATTATATAATTATATTAAATATATTTAATGGAGATTTTAATGGACTTTATAATAGCAGTCATAATTTTTATCTTTTCTCTTATATATAACATTTCGAAACAATATTCCTTAATTATTCCTTTACTGATTGGTATGCTTGCTTTTTCTTCCGTTGCCTTTTACAGGGGATTTAAGCTTAGAAACATTGTTGTAATGTTAATGAAGGGCATGAAAAAGTCACTGTATATATTGTCTATTTTTGCTTTAATAGGAATGATTACAGCTCTGTGGCGTGCCGACGGAACAATTCCGTTTTTTGTTTATTACGGCATAAAAATTATGAATCCGGATTATTTTATATTATTTGCATTTTTACTTACATGTTTCGTTGCATTTGCTCTTGGTACATGCATAGGAACTGCCGGAACAGTGGGAGTTGTATTGATAATATTGGCCAGAAGCGGCGGAGT
>DMWH01000190.1:3208-4014 GCA_003483345.1 Clostridiales bacterium
TTGTCTATTTGTTATTATCAAAAAATAATCCCATAAATGTCACAAATAATGAATTGATAGAGAAATTTTCCGTTAATTTCAATCTGCATATATCAACAGTTCTTCCTGCCGTCATAATTCTCTTGTTGGCAATATCCAAAAATGACGTTCGGGTAGCAATGCTTTTTAGTATAATAACTGCTGTCTTTATATGCCTGTATATTCAAAATTTGAGCATACAGGAAATTTTAAAATATATGATTTTTGGTTTTGTCAACACTGACCCTGCGCTTTCCGAAATTATTTCGGGAGGCGGATTAATATCAATGCTCAACGTTACATTTGTCGTATTGATAGCATCATCATATTCCGGCATATTTGAAGGAACCGGCATGCTAAAAGATATTCAGGGAGCTTTAATAAAGATGAGCAATAAAATAGGTGTTTACTTAACAACAGTCTTTACAAGCCTCGTCACTTGTGCTTGCTGCTGTAATCAAACACTTTCCGTATTGCTTACCCACGACTTAATGAATAATATTTATAAAGAAAATAACCTTACAAAAGATAATTTAGCTATTGATATTGAAAATACCGCAATTCTTATTGCTGCGATTTTCCCGTGGAGCGTTGCGGTAGCTGTACCGCTTGCAACCATGGACGTTGGCGCTAAAGCAATATTCTATGCAGTATATCTGTTCTTTGTTCCCTTAATGGCTCCATTGATACCCAAATCCAAGGTTTACAACCTTGGGGACGGAAATTGATATACAATTAAAATTATCCCGTCCCCGGTGCCCCTATAGTTTTTTGATTTGGAAATTATC
>DMWH01000190.1:4022-5373 GCA_003483345.1 Clostridiales bacterium
GTATCAAACTTTGCCTGTGCACTTCTTGCATCTTCAAACCAAACTACATGAGAATTTCCTTCAGCATCCGTATAATAAAAATACGGTGACTGACTTACATAATCATAATGAATTTCAGACATATGCTCATATGCTAAATTATATGCATCCTGAACGCTGATTGTTTCAGCTTCATCGCCTTCTTGAAAAGGAATTCTCCAGTCTCTTGCATATATTTGAAATCCCATCAATATTTTATCTCTCGGAATGACAGTTACTGCGTAATCCAACACCCTTCTTATTTCATTTATCGGAGAAATGGCTCTTGGTTCTCCTCCCCTCCAGCCCCATTCGTAGGTCATGAGAACAACAAAATCTGCCAATCTTCCATGAGCCGGATAGTCGTGCGCTTCATATAAAAGCCCTACTTGCTCTCCGCTTATTTTAGGAGCTAATGATGTGGAAACAAAAAATCCTTCATTATGCAATCTGTTAACGGTGCTTTCCAAAAAACTGTTGTAGGCTTCCCTGTCTTCCGGAAGAACGTATTCAAAATCAATGTTTAGTCCCTGATATCCTTTTTCTCTCATAATATTTATAATATTTTCCTGTAATGTATCAATCGTATCAGGATTATTCAATACTATGTTTGCAAGATTTTCTCCTTCCACATTGACTGTAAAATTTACTATTGCCATCATGGGCACCACCCCTTGTGAATAAGCTTCAGCTATTGCCGGCTCATCGGCAATATTCACCAAGGTTCCGTCTTCATTAATCAGGTATGCAAAAGGGCTCAAATAAGTTAAATAGGGTCCTGCTCCTCTTACTATCGGAACAGCTTCGCTTCCAAGAAAATATGTAAATGCATTTACATCTATTTCAGGCTTAGGCCTTTGAGGTATTGTAAGTACATTACCAGGATATATCAAATCCTGATTAATATTTCTGTTTTCCGCCAGTAAGTCTTGGATATTAACCCCAAACTTTTGTGCTATCTTCCAAATCGTATCTCCTCGTCTAACTGTATAGGTATTTTTTGTTGGTATAAGAAGTGCATGGCCGGGCAGTAAAATATTTGGATTACTCAATTTGTTAAGATCTACAATATCTTGTATGCTGACATTATAACGGTCTGCAATTTTCCACAATACATCTCCCTTTTGAACAACATGAATATACATAGTTTCCCCCTTTATTTCTTTGTTATTATAACATGAAACTGTAATGCAATTTTAATGACAATACCCCCGTCCCCTTGTCATATATATATCTCTCCATGTTATAATATATTCAATTGTCCACCTATAATGATAAAAATAAATGTTGCCGGAGAGTAATTTCTCCGGCAACAAATCTGACAAGGGGACGG
>DMWH01000190.1:5485-13673 GCA_003483345.1 Clostridiales bacterium
GTCCCTCCATGGAAAATTATTATATCATCATCAACCTCGTTTATTCCTGTTATTTCCTTGCCTTTTTCATAGCTTTCGGGATACCCTCCCGAGGCTAATATTACGGTTACACATTTATTATCTTCCCACTGCAAATCATCTTCTGTTAAATTGCCCTCAATACATTTAAGCATTATATCAATTAAATCGGACTTAAGTCTTGGAAGAACTACTTCTGTTTCAGGGTCTCCAAAACGAGCGTTGTATTCTAATACCTTAGCTTGATTGTTTTCAATCATGAGACCTATAAACAAAACTCCTTTAAATTCAATATTTTCATTCAGAAAACCATTCAGAGTCCTGTCTAATATATTTTCTTTAATATATTTATTTAATTCTTCGGTAAATATGGTGTTTGGAGAAAAGCATCCCATTCCTCCCGTATTGAGCCCTTTGTCCTGGTCATATGCTTTTTTGTAATCTCTTGCACTTTCCATGGGAATCATTTTTTTGCCGTCAACAAAGCATAGTAGCGAAGCTTCCGTACCTTTTAAGAATTCTTCTATAACAACTGAATTTCCTGCTTCGCCGAAGAGCTTTTTAACCATTATACTTTTAATGGCTTCTTTGGCTTCTTCATGTGTTTCACATATTAAAACGCCTTTACCTGCAGCTAAACCGTCAGCCTTTACAACAATCGGAGTATTAAATTTGTTAAGTTCACTGATTGCTTTTTCACTATCCGTATAAATTTCATAATTAGCAGATGGTATTGAGTATTTTTTCATGAAATCCTTTGAATAGGATTTGCTCCCTTCAAATTTTGCTCCGGCTTTTACAGGTCCGAATGCCTTTATTCCTTTCTCGTTAAGCATGTCGACCAACCCTGCTACCAATGGCACTTCAGGGCCGACAACTACCAAATCGATACTGTTTTTTACCGAATATTCAACTAACTTCTCCAGTTCATCTGCTTTAATATCAACACATTCTGCAATTTTAGATATGCCTGCATTTCCGGGAGCACAGTATAACTTGGACAGTTTGCTGCTTTGTTTTAATTTCCAGCAAATTGTATGCTCTCTTGCTCCGCTTCCAACTACAAGAATTTTCATAAGACCTCCTAATGTTTAAAGTGTCTCATACCGGTGAAAACCATGGATATGTTGTATTTGTTGCACACTTCTATTGATTCATCATCCTTTAATGAGCCGCCCGGCTGAATAATAGCTCTTATTCCGGCCTTTGCCGCTTCCTCCGCACAATCGGGGAACGGGAAAAATGCATCCGATGCAAGGGATGCTCCCTTGGTGCTGTCTTTTCCCAAAAAATCATACGCATGCTCAATTGCCTGCTTGCATGCCCATATGCGGTTTACCTGTCCCGGCCCGATTCCAAGGGACTGTCCGTCTTTAACAATGACTATGGCATTGGATTTTGTATGCTTTACAATTTTCCATGCCATAAATAAATCCTTCATTTCCTTTTCGGTCGGTTTAGAGGAAGTTACTGTTTTTAACTCTTCACCTTTAGGAAGGAGCTTTGAATCAATTTCCTGGACTAATAAACCGCCGGCAACCTTTTTAATATCGTAGGAATATTCATCCTGCTTTTGTAATATATTTTCTATTTGCAAAAGTCTTATATTTTTCTTTGACATAAGTACTGACAAAGCTTCTTGGCTGTATGAAGGAGCAACAATTATTTCAACAAAGATTTTATTGATTTCCTGTGCAGTCCTTTCATCAATTTCCCTGTTAAATACAACTATGCCTCCAAATATTGAAGTGGGGTCTGCATTGAATGCCTTCATGTAAGCTTCATAAATATTGTCCCCGCATCCTACTCCGCATGGATTTGCATGCTTGCATGCAACGACACAAGGCTCGTCAAATTCTTTTAAGAGTTCCAAAGCTCCGTTGGTATCATTTATATTATTAAAAGACAACTCCTTGCCGTGAAGCTGCAAAGCTGAAGCCAAAAGACCGTCAACATTTTTAACTTCTTTATAAAATACTGCTTTTTGGTGAGGATTTTCACCATATCGCATTTCCTGGATTTTTTCAAAAGTCATTGTGTATGTATCAGGCAAAGTATTGTCCTTTCTTTCTCTTTTAATATAAGATGCAATCAATGTGTCATAATGAGCAGTATGAGAAAAAACCTTTGAGCAAAGATAAAATTTAGTGTCTAAGGAAACTTCTTTATTTTCTTTTAATTCATTAAGAACCAATTCATAATCCTTAGGGTCAACTATAACAGCCACATCCTGATAGTTTTTAGCTGCGGAGCGAAGCATCGTAGGACCGCCTATATCAATATTTTCAATTGCTTCTTCCCTGCTTACGCCTTCTTTTAAAACAGTTTGTTTAAAGGGATACAAATTTACAACCACCAGGTCTATTGGCTTAATATTTAAATCTAATAGCTGTTTCATATGCTCAGGGTTTGAGCGCATTGCCAGTAATCCTGCATGAATGTTCGGGTGCAACGTTTTTACCCTTCCGTCGAGGCATTCAGGAAAATTTGTTACTTCGGAAATTCCTCTTACTTTAATTCCTGCCTCATTTAATTTTTTGTGAGTGCCTCCCGTTGATATAATCTCGACTCCTAATCTTTCTAATTCTTTAGCAAATTCGACTATTCCTGTTTTATCGGATACACTAATTAAAGCTCTCATCATTTTACTCCTTAATTTTTACTTTTCTTCCGCTTATTTGAATTTTCCCTTCGCAGTAATACTTCACAGCTAAAGGAAGTATTTTATGCTCTATTTTAAGTACTTTTTGCTGTAATGTTTCGGCAGTATCTTCATAGCCTACTTCAACCGCTTCTTGAATGATAATTGGACCCGTGTCTGCTTCCTCATCTACAAAATGTACTGTTGCACCGCTTAATTTAACGCCGTATTTAATAACTTCTTCATGAACCTTAATACCGTAATAGCCTTTCCCGCAAAATGCCGGTATTAAAGACGGATGAATATTAATTATTCTATTCCTATACTCTTCAATAAATTTAGAAGTTAGTATTTTTAAATATCCTGCCAGTACCACCAATTCAACATTATGTTTTTTTAACTCATCAATAATAGCATCATTGAAATTTTCAAAGCTTTCATAATCCTTTTGCCTTATATATAGGGCATCGATGTTTTTTTGCCTTGCTCTGTTAAGTCCATAAGCATCTTTTCTGTTTGAAATGACAACGGTAATTTTACCCTTTATATTTCCTGTCTCGATATTATCAATCAAGGACTGCAGATTAGTTCCTGAGCCTGAAATTAATACACCGATTTTTACCTGTGGCATAATTTAAGCCCGCCTTCCCTTTTTACTGTTCTTCCTATTATTACAGGGGTTTCACCGACACTTTTCAGGTAGCTCAAAATATCGTCCGCATCATCTTTTGCAACAGTCAATACTATGCCGATACCCATGTTAAATGTACCATACATTTCATCAATGTCAATGTTCCCTTTTTTTTGCAACAGCTTAAATATGGGAAGAACATTGATATTTTTAGTATCTATATCTGCTGTAATGCCTTGAGGAAACATCCTTGGAATATTTTCATAAAATCCCCCGCCTGTAATATTAGATAAACCCTTTATTTCAAATTTAGATATGAGGTCAAGTACCAGCTTGGCATAAATTCTTGTCGGAGTTAATAACTCTTCTCCCAAGGTTTTTCCAAGCTCCTCTACATAGTCTGTAATATCATAGTTTTTGTGACTGAAAAAAACTTTTCGCACTAAGGAGTATCCGTTGCTGTGAATTCCGCTTGAAGGAATACCTATTAAAATATCCCCTTCTATTATTTTTGAGCCGTCGATTATTTTCTTTTTATCAACAATTCCAACACAAAATCCCGCAATATCATATTCTCCCACGTCGTAAAGTCCCGGCATTTCGGCAGTTTCTCCTCCAATTAAGGCACAGCCTGCCTTAATGCAGCCCTCCGATACACCTTTAACAATGCTTGCTGCTTTTTTTGGCTCTAGTTTTCCTGTTGCTATATAATCCAGGAAAAATAAAGGTTTTGCACCCTGGCATATAACATCATTTACACACATGGCTACGGCGTCCTCACCGATAGTGTCGTGCTTGTCTGCCATAAATGCAATCATGAGCTTTGTTCCAACACCGTCTGTTCCCGAAACCAATACCGGTTCTTCATATTCATCCTTATCGATTTCAAACATTCCTCCAAAACCGCCTATGTTTGAAATTACACCCTTTATATGTGTTTTTCTTACATGCTCTTTAATGAGCTTTACCGTTTCATAACCGGAATTTACATCCACGCCTGAATCTTTATAAGTCAGTTTATCAGTCATAATACCTCCTTATATACCGTTATTGGGTACTTCCATGGGATAATCGCCGTTTAAACAAGCCTTGCAGTAGCCTAGATTTGAACCTGTAGATTTGATTAAGTTTTCTAAACTCAAAAAATGTACGCTGTCTGCTTTAATATAGTCTTTTATTTCTTCTATTGTTTTATTTGCGCCTAACAATTCTTTTCTGTCAGGGGTGTTTATACCGAAGAAACAAGAATGGGTTACCGGAGGTGAAGCTATTCGTACATGAACCTCTTTTGCCCCTGCTTCCCTGACCATACTTACAATTTGTTTTGTTGTTGTCCCTCTTACTATACTGTCATCAACCATAACTACAACTTTATCCTGAACAATTTCCTTTAAAATGCTTAATTTTGTTTTGACTCCCTGCTGTCTTAGTTTATCAGTGGGCTCAATGAAAGTCCTCTTTGCATATCTGTTTTTTATAATTCCAAGACCATATGGAATACTTAATTCTTCTGCATATCCCAATGCAGCCGGTGTTCCTGAGTCAGGCACGCAAAATACCAGATCTGCTTTCACGGGAGCTTCCTGTGCCAACAATCTACCTGATTTATATCTCGTCTCATAAACATTTACACCATCTAAATTGCTGTCCGGTCTTGCAAAATATACATGCTCGAATATACACAATCTTTGTTGTGCATATTTAGTTGTTTTTATGCTGTTAACTCCTTCTTCATTTATTACAACAATTTCACCCGGCTCGATATCTCTTATAAATTCACCGCCCATTGCAGTAATTCCGCAGCTTTCCGAAGCAAGCAAATATCCGTCTTCCCTTTTCCCAAGGCAAAGAGGTCTAAGGCCATAGTTGTCCCTTACGCCGATAAGCTCTTTATCTGTCATAACTACAAATGCATATGCTCCTTTTACAACCTCCATTGTAGTTTGTATAGATTTAATTATACTGCCTCTGAAATGTCTTGAAATTAAATTGGCTACAACCTCAGAATCAGTGGAAGTCTGAAATATTACTCCTTCATTTTCAAGTATTTCTCTTATAGAATCTGCATTAACCAAATTTCCGTTATGGGCTAAGGCTATCGAACCTTCTTTATATCGCACTACTAAGGGTTGTGCATTTTGCTTTTCGCTTTCTCCAGATGTGGAATATCTGTCATGCCCTATTGCAATATTGCCTTTTAAACTATCTATTATCTTTTGTGAAAGAACATCGGCAACCAATCCCATATCCTTATGGAATTCAATTCTTTTTCCTGTATGAATTGCAATACCTGCACTTTCCTGGCCTCTATGCTGAAGTGCAAATAAACCGTAATATATAAGCTGACTTGTAATATCCGGATTGTCTGAATATACTCCAACAACCCCGCATTCCTCATGTAATTTATCTTCTTCTAAATTGAACATAGTATCTCCTTCTTGTCATTGGTATGAATGTTTGTCTCGTCATCTTTATCCTGTGCTCAGGATGACATCAATTTTTCGTTTAATTTCTTGTCTTTTTCAAATACTTTTTCAGCCATTTGTTTTTTATAATCCAAAAACTTATTCCTTAAATCTTCGTATTTCACCGATAATATCTGGATAGCCAGTAATGCAGCATTTTCTGCGGCATTTATGCCCACTGTTGCAACCGGCACTCCCGGAGGCATCTGTACTATCGATAACAAGGCATCCATTCCGTCTAATTCCGAAGATTTAATCGGAAGTCCTATTACCGGCACAGTCGTGCATCCTGCCAACACTCCCGGCAAATGGGCAGCCTTTCCTGCTGCAGCTATAATGACATCATAACCGTTTTTATATGCATTTCTTGCAAATTCCAAAGCTTCATATGGTGTTCTGTGGGCTGATATAACCCTTACATCAGCCATAACTTCGAAATCTTTCAAAACTTTATAACCCTTTTCAACTACCGGAAAGTCTGAATCACTTCCCATAACTATTGCTACTTTCATTACTCCTCCATTATTTAAAATATTTTACGCCTGATTCAAATATCGGTTGGTTTTTGTTTCCGGGAATATTTTTATATAAATTTTCGTCCAGTCTTTCAGAATGTGCCATCTTGCCGAAAACCCTTCCGTCAGGGCTTGTTATTCCTTCAATTGCTTCCACAGAGCCGTTCGGATTGTAAAAACCGTCATAGGTCGGATTATTATTTAAATCAACATATTGAGTTGCTATTTGACCATTTGTTTTCAATTTTTCTATCCATTTTTGATTTGCTGCAAATCCTCCTTCTCCGTGAGACACAGGTAAGTAGTGGGTGTCTCCCACACTGCACATGCTTAACCACGGGGATAGGTTGCTTACAACCTTTGTTTTAACAAATGTTGCTATATGCCTTCCTATCTTATTATAAGTTAAAGTCGGATAATCATTCTCCATATCAGTGATTTCGCCAAATGGTACCAATCCCAATTTAATGAGTGCCTGGAAGCCGTTGCATATACCAATAATCAAGCCGTCTCTATTGTTTAACAAATCTGTAACTGCATCCTTTAACAATTCATTCCTGAATACTGCCGCAATAAACTTTCCGGAGCCTTCAGGTTCATCTCCGGCACTGAATCCTCCTGGAAATGCAATAATCTGTGACTGCCTTATGAGTGAATTCATTTCTGTTATTGAATCTTTAATATCCTGTGAGCTTAAATTTTTAAAAACAAAAATATCTGCTTTTGCTCCGGCTCTTTCAAAGGCTCTCTTGGTTTCATATTCGCAATTTGTTCCCGGGAATACCGGAATAAATACTCTTGGTTTTGCAATGGATATGGAGGATTTAGCAATATGTTTAGAATTAAAACTATAGTTCTCAATCTCTCCGGCTCCATCCTTTTTCACAGGGAATATATTATTTAAAGGTTTAAGCCAATTAGTCTTGATTTCTTCCAAGGATATGCAAATACCATTAACCCATATTTCCTTTTCATTTATTGTTTTTCCTATTTCAATGCAATCCGCAAATGGTAAAAATGAGTTGTCGACCTCTAATACAATGTCGCCATAGCTTGAGTCAAACCAATCATTACCAATTGTAAAATCACTTCTGAATCCTATTTCATTTCCCAAGATCATCTTGCTTATGGCTTCAGCAATCCCCCCGTATCCTACGGTATGCGCACTTAAAACCTTTCCTGTTTTTATTGCTTCATGAATAGCCGAATATTTTATACCGATATCTTCAAAATCAGGAATATTATTTTCATCTTTTTTAATCTTTATTAATACAACCTTGTTGTTTGCTCTCTTGAATTCCGGTGAAATAATATTTTTTACATCTGAAACTGTTACTGCAAAGCTTATTAGCGTAGGCGGTACATTGAGTTCGTTAAATGTACCTGACATACTGTCCTTTCCGCCTATTGAGGGAATTTTAAGTTCATGCTGGACCTTAAATGCTCCCAACAAGGCGCTTAACGGTTTTCCCCATCTTTCAGGCTCTTTATTCAACTTTTCATAGTACTCTTGGAATGATAGCCTAATATTTTTATAGTCTCCTCCCATTGCTACAATTTTGGCAATAGAATGTATTACCGCGTACATTGCTCCGTGGTAAGGGCTTTCCTTAGAAAGATAAGGGTCAAATCCATAGGTCATCAGCGAACAGGTATTTGTAATTCCTTCTTCCACAGGAATTTTGGCGGCCATTCCTTCTGCAGGAGTAAGCTGTGTCTTTCCTCCAAGGGGCACTAATACTGAGCCGGCACCTACTGTCGAATCAAATCTTTCAATCATTCCTTTTTGACTTGCAACATTCAAATCATTTAAATTTTCAAGCCATATTTCTCTTATATTATTACTTTTAAAACTTCTTTTATATTTTGAGTTAAGAGGTTCTTTTATTCTTGCATTTGTTTTTTGCTTTACACCGTT
>DMWH01000190.1:13705-24523 GCA_003483345.1 Clostridiales bacterium
TTAGCATATTCATTAAATTTATCTGCATCTTCTTTTCTTACAACAAGAGCCATTCTTTCCTGGGATTCGGAAATAGCTAATTCAGTTCCGTCAAGTCCGTCATATTTTTTTGGCACCAAGTCCAAATTTATGTTTAAACCGTCTGCTAATTCTCCTATGGCAACAGAAACTCCTCCTGCACCAAAATCATTGCATTTTTTTATAAGTGTGCTTACTTCTTTTTTTCTGAACAGTCTTTGAATTTTTCTTTCCGTAGGAGCATTACCCTTTTGAACTTCAGAACCTCTTAACAATATTGATTCTTCCGTATGCTCCATGGATGAACCGGTTGCTCCCCCTATACCGTCTCTGCCCGTTCTTCCTCCCAATAGTATTACGAGATCACCTTTTTTAGGAGTTTCTCTTTTTACATTTTCTCTGGGTGCTGCAGCAATGACTGCACCAACCTCCATTCTCTTAGCAACATAATCAGAATGATATATTTCATTTACAAAACCGGTGGCAAGTCCGATTTGATTTCCGTAGGAGCTGTATCCTGCTGCTGCTTCCGTAGTAATCTTCCTTTGAGGAAGCTTTCCCGGTAATGTATCTTCAATTTTTTGTCTGGGGTCAGCACTTCCTGTAACACGCATTGCCTGATATACATATGAACGCCCTGACAGAGGGTCTCTTATGGCTCCCCCAAGGCATGTGGCTGCTCCTCCGAAGGGCTCGATTTCTGTTGGATGGTTATGTGTTTCGTTTTTAAACATTAAAAGCCACTCTTCATTTTTCCCGTCTATATCTGCATTTATCATAATGCTGCACGCATTGATTTCTTCCGATATTTCCAAGTCATCCAAAAGACCTGCTTTTCTTAATTCCTTTACACCTATAGTTGCCAGGTCCATTAATGTGATATCTTTTTTGCCTTCATAAACATACTTTCTTACATTCAAATACTCATCATATGTGTTTTTTATTTCTTCAGTTATTTTTCCTTTTTCAAATTCAATATTTTCTATAATCGTAGAAAATGTTGTATGTCTGCAGTGGTCTGACCAATAGGTATCAATAACTTTAATTTCGGTAATTGTCGGATTTCTTTTTTCAATATTTTTAAAGTATTCCTGACAAAAAGCTAAATCTTCAAAGCTCATTGCAAGCCCTATATCATTTCGGAACTCTTCTAATTCTTGTTTAGATTTATTTATAAAGTTTATTGTTTGTACATCTTCTGCCATCGGATATTCATCATCCAAAGTATGCGGTTTATCTAACTGCGCTTCTCTGGAATCAACAGGGTTAATGTAGTATTTTTTAATTCTATCAATATCATCTTTTGATAAATCCCCTTCAAGAACAAAAACTCGTGCATATTTAACGGTAGGTTTTTCTTTTCCGGTGACTATTTGTATGCATTGAGCCGCAAAATCGGCTCTTTGGTCATATTGTCCTGGCAGGTATTCAACGGCAAAAACATGTCCTTCAAGCTCAACATCTTCAAAATACACAATATCCTGATTAGGCTCTGAAAAAACAGTATTTACACTTTTTTTAAAATCATCTTCATCAATATTTGATACCGTATATCTGTTTAATATTCTAAGGTTATTTAATTTTTCAATATTTAAATTTTCCTTTAAGTTATTTAATAAATTTAATGCTTCGGTGTTAAACCCTGCTCTTTTTTCAACAAACACCCTCTTAACGTCAAAGTTCATAAATAAACCTTCCTTTTTATCATTTTACAAAATTATAATAACAAATATAAAAATCCTTGTCAACGGTTTATATAGTAATTTCAACAAAAAATATATTTTATGTTCGTACTATACCGAATTATTAATTAGACATGTCCCTTTATATTCGTAATATTATGAACCTTGCAAAATATTCCAATTAATAAAGGGAATGGGGGTTAATTATAAAAAAAACAGTAACCTTACGATTACTGTTTTTATTATTACCCTTCCTTTTTTATTCAATATACTCTCTAGCCTTTTCTTCACCTCTGAGAACTCTTAGAGCGCCGAAAGCCAAAGCTTCCATTTCATTTTCACCGGGCATTATTTCTACATGAGATATAAAAGATACTCTGTTTTTTATCCAGGAAGTAAGCATCTCAGAATGTGCAATACCTCCGGTAAGAATTATAACATCTACCTTGCCTTCTACCACTGTAGCCAGTTCTCCTATTCCTTTTGCTATTTGATATGCCATTGCTTCATAAATCAATTTTGCATATTCATTGCCCTCTTTAATCATAGATTCGACTTCTCTTGCATCAATGGTGTTTAAATATGCTTTTAAGCCTCCGCTTCCTCTTAGCTTTCGCTGCATTGTTTTTTTATCAAATTTACCTGAATAACAAAGATTTATCAGCTCTCTGCACGGTACTCTTCCTGCTCTTTCAGGTGAAAAGGGTCCTTCATCATCAGAAACCAAGTCTATTATCTGACCCTTGTGATGAATATTGATTGAAATTCCTCCTCCTAAATGCGCAACGATAGTGTTCAGCTCTTCGTAACTTTTGCCGATACTTTTAGCGTATTTTATAGCCATTGCCCTTGTATTTAATACATGGCTTGCGCTTTTTCTTGGTATATCAGGCATACCGGATATACGAGAAATGTCTGGAAATTCATCTGTCATCACGGAGTCATATATATATGAAGGTACGCCGGCTTCCTTTGCAATACCGTAAGCAATCGGAGCTGCAAGATTTGATGCATGCTCCATTACGGGACGATTTTCCACCCTGTCGAGCATAATATCATTAATAACATATGCTCCCGATTTTACCGGAAGAAGCATTCCCCCTCTTGCAACAACACAAGATAATTCCTTAATGTCAAATTGCTTTTCTTTTAAATAGGATTTGACAAATTCTAATCTCATGTCAAGCTGGTCCTTGACATCATCGAATTTATTGATTAATTCATCAGGATGACTGAGATTCTTTGTAAATACTTCTTTTTCATCTTCATATAATGCTATTTTGGTAGAGGTTGAACCTGTATTGATTGCAAATATTTTATAGCCCATAGTTTGCCTTCCTTATACAGCATCCATTCCAGCATTGAATGCTTTAATGTTAATATCTATAAATTTTTCTTTTACCTGGCTTTTTATTACAGCTTCCCAATCAATATCGGTTAAGTTCATCGACTTAATCAAGGCCCCTAATAAAACCACGTTCATAACTTTCTGATTACCTAGTTTTTCAGCTGTTTCTCCGGCATTTATAACCTTTGTTTTAGCTTTCCCTTTAATCAATTCGATTATTCCCTCGGGATATTCGGCTTTTCCCATCAATATGGGTGCGGAAGCAATTTCGAAATCATTGATTACAACAACTCCGTCAGGCTTTAAGTATTCAAGCCATCTCAATGTTTCCATCGTTTCAAAGGAAACCAGAATATCGGCTTCACCGATTCCGATAATAGGCGAAAATACTTCACTTCCATATCTTACCTGAGTCGAAACACTGCCTCCTCTTTGTGCCATTCCGTGAATTTCTGACATTTTAACGTCATAACCGGCTGTCATAAGACCTGTTGATAATATTTTACTTACCAATATTGTTCCCTGACCGCCAACACCTACCAATAAAATATTTTTAGTATCCTTCATTTTATTCACCTACCTTACTGATTGCCTTAGTGGGGCATAACTGTAGACAAAGCTCACAACCGACACATTGAAATTTATTTATTGAAGATTTCTTAATGTCTTTTTTAAACACTATTGCCGGACAACCTGTACCTACGCAAATTTTACATCCTATACATGTTTCTTCGTCAACTTCGCAATAACCTTGAATAGGTCCGAATTCTTCCAGGTCTTCTTTTGTATATTTCTTAAGAGCACATGGGTATCTTGAAATTATTACCGATGGTTCGTTTAAATCGTAAGCCCAATTAAGAGCAGCTTTCATTTCAGCTTGATTCATCGGATTTACTGTTTTTATGTTTTTAACACCTAATGCTCTGACTATAGGCTCAATTTGAACCACATCAGTACTATCTCCCTGAAGTGTATAGCCTGTTCCCGGATTATCCTGATGTCCTGTCATCGCCGTTATTCTATTGTCTAAAATACAAGTTATGGTATTTCCTTTGTTAAACACCACGTCCAGCAAGCTTGTCATCCCTGAATGGAAGAATGTTGAATCTCCTATAACTGCAACTACTCTTTTATCATCATTGTTCCTTTCAAATGCCTTTTTAGCACCATGTGCCATGCTTATGCTTGCCCCCATACATACACATGTATCCATTGAATTTAACGGAGGTGCTCCGCCCAATGTATAACATCCTATATCACCTGTTACTATAGTGTTCTTTTTCTTTGACAATTGATAATAGAATGCACGGTGAGGACAACCGGCACAAAGTGTAGGAGGTCTTCCCACTGCTATTGTTCTGTCATAATCAATTATTTCATTTTCAGTACCGAAAATTGATTTTTTTACAATATCCGGATTAAGCTCCCATATATTGGGGATTTTTTCTTTACCGATACATTTAATACCGGCAGCTTTTATCTGTTCTTCCATAAAAGGTTCTAATTCTTCAACTACATAAAGAGTTTCAACCTCTTCTGCAAATTTTTTAATTTTTTCCATTGGAAGCGGGAAAGTAAATCCTAATTTTAAATATGATGCATCCTTTCCGAATACTTCTTTTGCATATTGATAAGCAACTCCGGCCGAAATAACACCGATTTTTTTGTCATTCCATTCTATATAATTCAACTCAGTTTCATTCGAAAACTTTTCAAGTTCTTTAAGCTTTTTCTCAACTACCACATGTGCCGCTTTTGCATTAGCAGGTGCCATAATATATTTTGGCGCATTTTTCACGTATGGTTTTACAGGAACTTCTATTCTTTCGCCTGTTTCAACAATTGATTTACTGTGACAAACTCTTGTAGTCATTCTAAGCATTACCAAGACATCATACTTTTCGCTTATTTCCATGGCTTTTATTACCATGTCCTTGCATTCCTGTGAGTTGCTTGGCTCAAGCATAGCTACCTTTGCCATTCTTGCGTAATACCTGTTATCCTGCTCATTTTGAGAAGAATGAAGCCCCGGGTCATCTGCGCTTACCAGTACCATTCCTCCGTTTACACCTGTGTAACCGATTGTGAAAAACGGGTCGGCTGCAACATTAAGCCCAACATGTTTCATAGCTGTTAAAGTTCTTGCTCCTGCAAGGCTTGCTCCAAATGCCGACTCAACTGCCACTTTTTCATTTGGTGCCCATTCTGCTGTTATTTCCTTGCGAAGAGCTATGTTTTCCAGTATTTCAGTACTAGGTGTTCCGGGATATGCTGCAGCAAAATGAATTCCTGCTTCATAAGCACCCTGAGCAACTGCTTCATTCCCTGTCATTAAAACTTTCATTTTCTTCCTCCTATAACTTTTTTCTAGAAATCTATTTTGCACTAATCATAGTTAAATTCATAATTTCATTTTCAAGACTTTTAATATTGTTGTTAATCTTTCTGAATTTGTCGATGTCTATATCATCGACCAACAGACAACCTTCAGTTTTTGCTAATGCATTTTCAAATGCCTTCTTTAGCTCTTCAACTTCTTTTAATAATTCCTGTATATACTTGTCCTTTATTTTTTGTTTTTCATCTACCAGTACTACTTCATTTATCAAATTTTTCTTTTTAATTTCATAAATGACGTCGTATTCCGGTATTATACAGTCTATATTAAATTTTTCTTTTACATCAATGCAAAAGGATTCTTTTGATTCCTTTTCTCCATGAACTATAAAGATTCTCCCCGGCTTTTCTTTAAAGCTGCCAATCCAGTTGAGAAGAGCAGGCTTATCGGCATGTCCCGAAAACCCTTCAACATTGTAAATTTCAGCATTAACCACTATATCTTCACCAAATAATTTAACACATTTTTCACCGTCCAATAACCTTCTGCCTAGTGTTCCTTCAGCTTGATAGCCTACAAATACAATGCTTGCTTCCTTTCTCCAGAGATTATGTTTCAAATGATGTCTTATTCTTCCTGCATCACACATTCCGCTGGCAGAAATAATAATTTTCGGCTCTGTTGAAAAATTCAATTTTTTGGATTCATCAGCAGTAACAGTAAAATGCAGATTTTCAAAATCCAAGGGGTTGTCCCCTTTCATTATATAATCCTTTGCTTCCTTATCAAAAGCATAGCTGTTTCTTTTGAATACCTCTGTTGCCTTAATGGCAAGAGGACTGTCGATATAGACCGGTATTTTTCTTAATTCATTTTCCTCGGTACCGATTTCATTCAAATGGCTGTCATAATATTTATTCAGCTCATAAATCAGTTCCTGTGTTCTTCCTACCGCAAAGGACGGGATAATAACGCTTCCTCCCCTTTTAGTTGTTTTTAATATTATATTGATAAGTTCTTCTGTTCTTTTTTCGACGTTTTCGTGAACTCTGTTGCCGTAAGTTGCTTCCATTATTAAATAATCAGCCTTGTCTATTTGAGCCGGGTCTTTTAAAATTGGTTTTTCACGCATTCCTAAATCTCCGGAATACACCAGCTTCATTGTATCATTTTCATCTTTAAACCATATTTCAATGATTGAAGAGCCTAAAATATGGCCGGCATCGTTAAATTTCACAGTTATAATTTCATCAATATTTATAATTTGATCGTATAAGACAGGTTTGAAATACTGCAAGCTATCTAATACATCTTGCTGCGTGTACAAGGGCTCCACTAATTTTCTCCCTGAACGTTTTGCCTTGTTGTTTTTCCACTGTGATTCTGCCTCTTGAATATGTGCCGAATCCAAGAGCATTATCTCACAAAGTTCATAGGTAGGTTTTGAGCAATAAATGGCTCCTTTAAAACCTTTTTTTATCAATAAGGGAATTCTTCCGCTGTGGTCGATATGACTGTGGCTCAATAAAAGGCAATCAATATCTGCCGGATTTACTGCAAATTCTTCTGAATTTAGCTCCTCGTCCTTGCCTTGATACATACCGCAATCAAGCATGATATTTTTGCCCCTGATCTGAATTAAGTGGTTTGAACCGGTGACACCGTTGACAGCACCTAAAAACCTGATTTTCATTATATACCTCTTTCCGGTTAAAAATAAAAAAGTCTTAAAAAATATTAACCTATATTAAGTATGACAAAAAAACACATTTATGTCAATGGCTTGTGCCAAAAAACCCATTGTCAAAATATAGTGTTAATTTATAAATATTTAAGGTGCTTCCAAATTATTGGAAACACCTATCAGTATTAGACAATCTACATATACCGCAGTCTCATTCACCAATTTATNNTGGTCGCATAAATTGGGAATTCGTTGCGAATGACCTACCAACCATCTGTTCTTCGCTATGGCTCGAACATATGGGGTTAGGGCATCTTCAATTCTCCATTTGTCTCGATAAAAATATACTTGCTGTTTTTATTAATTTTTCTTCAACTTCAGACATCTTAGAGCCCTTATCCTTCGATAAGAGTATAACGGCTCCTATCGGGTCTCCATGTACCATAATCGGTGCAATCACCTGACTTGTATAATTGTCAGGATTAAATTCATTGGCAGTAATTCTGATTGGCTTTGAAGTTGCACTGGTTTGATATATTTCTCTGCTTTCAATTATTTTTTCTAATTCAGGACTAAGCCTTTTTTCCGCATAATCTTTCTTTGAGCTTCCCGAAACGGCAATTACGCCGTCTCTATCCGTAATTATTGCAATATGCCTCGTAGTTTCAAATAATGATTCCACATATTCTCCTGCAAATTCAGTCAACTCTCCAATAGGTGAATATTTCTTCAATATTATTTCACCTTCTCTATCGGTGAATATTTCTAAAGGATCGCCTTCTCTTATTCTCAAGGTCCTTCTTATTTCTTTAGGAATAACTACTCTGCCTAAGTCGTCAATTCTTCTGACAATTCCTGTTGCTTTCATTACTTACGTTCCTCCAATTACATATTTTTATATTTTTATGACATTTCTTTTAATATTTTCTATTATTTACACTTTCATAAATTTTATCCAACAGATAAAATAATGTTGAAAATATTTTTAAAAAAGAAACATTAATTCATTATAATGGAAGGAATTAAAAATATCAACATTTTTTTACTTAAATTAACAAATTTTTAATTTTTTACTATTACCGCATCATTTTTGAGCTGTTCCAAAAGATCTTCGTATTTGTTCAATTTATAATATTGAATAAGCTTTTCTTTTTCAGATTCTACGGTAGTTTCTTCATCAACAATCTTATCTGTCAGCTTAATAATATGATATCCGAAATCAGATTGTACAGGCTGGCTCACTTCTCCTATTTCCAGTGCAAATGCTGCTTCTGAGAAAGGCTTAACCATATCCGTATATTTAAAGTAATCCAAATCTCCTCCGTTTGCTCCGCTTGCTGTATCAATGGATAATTCTTTTGCAAGGTCGCCGAAGTCTTCACCCTTATTAATTCTTTCAACTATTTTTACAGCTTCTTCTTCCGTATCCACAAGTATGTGGCTTGCTTTTATCAGAACATTTAATTTCATTTCTTCAAATAGATTTTTCAGCTCTTCATTATTTGGATTTAAGGAATCAATTTTTGATGTTATATAATTATTAATTAATATTTCTTTGGTTAACTCTTGTATAATAAAATCTTCCGTTATACCTCTTTGCTCCATAAAACTTTTATATTCTTCATCGTTTTCGAAATTAATTTTAAAGTTTTCCAATGAATGCTGTACTTCTTCTTCACTTGCCTTTATTCCTTCTTTTTCGGCAGCATCAAGCAGAAGCAATGATTTAGTCATTTCATCCCATACGTATTCTTCATAAATTTCTTTATAAGTACCCCTTGGTGTTTCTGTTTCCCAAGCATCTTCGCCTAATTGATACTCAACATAATCCTTATAATATGCCAATGCATCATCATAATCTTTCTGCATAATAGGCTTGCCGTTTACAGTTGCCATTACACCCTCTTTATCGGCATCTTTGCCGCCTGAGTTTGAGCAAGCTGTAAATACTAAAGCTATGCATAATAAAGTAATTAAAAATAATGATTTTTTAAATTTGTTCATGTTTTTCCTCCACAGCAGTTTTTCCTGCTTTAAAATTATTTAGTGTTTCTAAAAACTCTTCCAGTTCCCTAAGAATTTTCATTTGCTCAAGAGAATCCAGTTTATATTTAATAATCGGTTCGTTAGTTCCAACAAAACTTATTTTTTCATAATAATTCTTTATTAAAAACTCAATGATATCTTGACTCAGGTAATCTTTTGTCATTTCTATGTTTACGGTATTGCCTGCCTGAGTTATTGATTTTATTTTAATTCTTTTGCTCAATGATTTAATGTATGATATTTTTAAAAGATTATCTACTTGAACAGGAATATTTCCAAACCTGT
Organism: Clostridiales bacterium; assembly: GCA_003483345.1. Lineage (GTDB taxonomy): Bacteria > Bacillota > Clostridia > Tissierellales > Sedimentibacteraceae > Sedimentibacter. The sequence goes on from DMWH01000190.1 coordinate 23,107, forward strand.
CAATAATTTCTTCAGTTATATCAAATATATCATCTTTATTCTCTGCTGCTGCTATTTTTTTGTAAATTTCTATTTTTTGCTCTTCATTTTCAATAAATGATGAAGGAATATAGCCGTCAACATTTAAATCAACCGACGTTTCAATATCTTCCTCAACTTGTTTTCCTTGAATTTCTTTAACTGCCCGGTCTAAGAACTTAACATATAAATCATATCCTATTGCCAGCATATGACCATGCTGCTCCGGACCCAATATATTTCCGCTGCCTCTTATTTCCAAGTCGCGCATAGCTATTTTAAATCCTGAGCCAAACTCGGTAAATTCCTTTATTGCCTTAAGTCTTTTGTCGGCAACTTCAGACAGCATTTTGTCTTTCTCGTAGGTAAGGTATGCAAAAGCAACTTTGTTTGACCTGCCTATCCTTCCCCGAAGCTGATACAGTTGTGAAAGTCCCAAATAATCGGCATTATCAATAATCAATGTATTTACATTGGGTATGTCCATTCCGGTTTCAATTATGGTTGTACAAACCAAAATATCATATTCCTTATTTACAAATTCAAGCATTATATTTTCAAGATGTCTTTCGCTCATCTGGCCGTGAGCCACTGCTATTCGTGCCTCAGGAAGCAGCTTTCTCAACTTTGCTGCTGTTTGGTCTATGTCTGCCACTCTGTTGTGTACGTAATAAACCTGACCCTTTCTTGAAATTTCCTTTTCAATTGCATCCTTTATCAATCCTTCGTTATATTCAATAACATAAGTTTGTATAGGAAGTCTGTCTCCGGGCGGTTCAGATATGATGCTCATGTCCCTTACACCAATCATAGACATGTGAAGTGTTCGGGGTATTGGTGTTGCCGACAGCGTCAGAACATCAATATTTGATTTAAGCTGTTTTATCAATTCCTTATGTCTGACACCGAATCTTTGCTCCTCATCTATTATCAAAAGTCCTAAATCCTTAAATTTAAGCTCTTTGGAAAGAAGTTTATGTGTTCCTATTACAATATCAATCAAACCCTTATTTAAATCGTTGATTATTTTGTTTTGTTGGTAATGTGTTCGAAAACGGCTCAGCATTTCAATTTTAATGGGATATCCTCTGAATCTTTCAACTAAATTTGTATAATGCTGCTGCGCCAATATGGTTGTAGGTACCAACATCGCCACTTGCTTTGAATCCATAACTGCTTTAAATGCGGCTCTCATTGCCACTTCGGTTTTTCCGAACCCGACATCGCCGCAAAGAAGTCTGTCCATGCAAATAGGCTTTTCCATATCTTTTTTGATTTCTTTTACGCAACGAAGCTGGTCTTCCGTTTCTTCAAAAGGAAATTTATACTCAAATTCTTTCTGCCACTCGGTATCTTTTGAAAAAGCATATCCCTTTAATACCTTTCTTTCAGCATACAG
>DMWH01000175.1 GCA_003483345.1 Clostridiales bacterium
TGAAGTAAAAAAAGCAATGTAAAAACAGAGTTTGACAGTTAATAATATATAAATAAACAAGCGGCCTTAAAGCGTTAATTGGAGAACAGGCTCGATACTGATATAATATAATGTGTGATTTATTCATGACAATTTGATTTAATTATTTTTCTGATTATTTTATGATCTTTGTTAAAATACACATGACATAAAGTCTGTTGAAAGCTAAAATTATACGGGATAATATATGTAAATTGATTTATATTATTGCTTCTAAACAATAAGATGCCATTGATAGAATATATAAAAATATCTTTTATCAATTGATCTGATGATTCTATATATAGTTCATTAACAACAGGATTGGGGTAGATATTTACAAAATTATTCTTTGTTGACAGAATTGACGATAATACATTAGAAATTTCTAATTCAAAGAAACTATTTTCTAAGGAGTCTGTTTTTTGGTATACAAAACCAATTATTTTTATTGAATCCCCCTCGTTATATGATTTTGAATTCCAAATAAACGGAAGCTCATCAATCCATGAATTATTGTGAACAAGAACATAATATGTCTCATTTTGTACTACATTTAATACAACTCCGGGTATACATGGAATACTTACACATGGATTATTGCTTAATTCCAATTTGCCACAGATTGTGTCAAGTTGTTGAGAAAAAACATTGTTACAAAGTAGTAAAAATGCTATGTTTACTGATATAAAATACTTTTTTTTCATGTTGTAGTCTATTTGATTAATATTTTAGTTGTAGCTTTTTGAATATTTTTTGAGCTGGCAGTAAGTATATAAATGCCTGAAGAAAGATTTTGTGTTTTAATTTTGTATTTGCCGCGTACGTTATAACTTTTTATCAAACACCCATTTACATCAAAAATACTTAATGTGTCAATATTTATATTTTGAGGCAACTCAATTGTTATTGTGTGATTTGAAGGATTAGGGTACACATTAATTTTAAAATTAGAGTCTTTAATATCGTTTAGAGAATTAGAGTTACAATAATTATATTCTGGATTACTATATATTAAGGTATCTCCTTTGTAAAAACAAAGTAAGGAAAATTGAGAGCCATCAAGAGGTAATTCAAAAGTAGAAATGAAAAAACCTCGTGTGTCACCAATGCCTCTAATTATGGAAATATCCCCTGTGAGATTTTTTACACACTTATAATAATTTCCATCCAAAAGCTGAACAGAATCGATGGTATTCCCAAGAACTGTTTGTATATACATACTGTCAGAATCATAAGAAACCTGATGGTATAATGTGTCGTTTGGAGACCAATGAAAATTATAAATCATTAGTTCAGTGTCAAACTCAGAAAAGTAAGCATATACTTTACTGTAACTTTCTCTTAAAGCACAATAAAAGTTTTCATTATTAAATACTTTATAATACTCCAACTCATTAATAGTAGTATCTCCCTCTAATTTGTATGTAGAAATCTCATGGAAGGATTCGTCAAAACGATTTGTGGTAATAATTGACCAATTACTGTTTTTATCGAAAACTTGTCCATTTACAACCTGTGCAAAAAGAATTAGGATTAAAATTAGATTTTTAGCTTTCATTGTTTTGTGATTTTTTGATAAGTTAGAAGAATGCGTGTTTTCATTTCAATTCGTTTGTTGTTAATAGTTATTTGAATATATCAATGTTTCCCCGGCTTTGATTTTGTGCCTTTATTGTTGTTTTTTGTCAAGCCTCCTATGTAATGACGTTTTAAAGACTATATTTTTTAAATGGCTCAGACACACTTTTTGGAACAGTATCTTTCGAAGCACTTTCCTGTCAAGTTATAACAAACTTTGATACGAGCTGAAATGCTTTGTAACCCACTGACTGCCAAATGTTTTATATACAATGTTAGGGCAAGTTGTTATTCCGCCACGTCTATTGTGCCCATATCGAAAATTGTTTCGCTAACTTCTCTTGGGTCACACAGAATAATCTTCCAATAGTATTGTCCGTTTGATATGCTGTCAAAATAGTAATCAAAAGTATAATAGCAATCACATCGGCAATAGCAATTATTTGGATTTGGACAGGTGTCAGTGATTGATATAAATATCGAATCATTTTTAGTATTGCAATCAGTTATAAATGGAGCACAACAAATATAGTTTAATCCAATGGAAATTTGTAGAGTATCGTTTGACACATTAATAATTACAGTATCATTTTTTTCTTCACCAAACTCTATGTTTTCCATGGTTTGGTTATTACACCCCCCTAAATCAGATTTTATAAAGTGAATGTTCTTTGTACTATCTTGATTTACAACATTTGTGTTTGTCGAATTATCATCCTTATCGCAACTATAGATTGAGACTACGATGCCAAGTATTATGATTAAAGAATTCATTATTGTTTTCATTTTAATTGTTTTCATTTTAATTGTTTTTTCGTTTAGGAATAATCTTTATTTTACTTCTAATGTAGAACCAATTTTCACTTCGAATGGACCATTAATAGTTGTAGATTCCTCGGCATCGAAAATGTGCCAACCCCCTATAAGTTGG
>DMWH01000013.1 GCA_003483345.1 Clostridiales bacterium
TCGAATACAATATCTTTCGTAAATACATAATTTTTGACAGATATTATTGAATTTGTAAGGCTAACTTTCTCTTTATTCGTTCCATTATTTCTGTATTCAACTAATATAATTTTTAACATTAAAATAACTATAGAACAACTCAAGAATAGAGGTAAAGCTCCATAAGAAGACAACGTTGGTTCTTCCATAAACATTCTTATTGATTCAATTAAAACTAATATCCCAATAATTAACAGTATTAGAGAAAAACCTTTTTCTCCCGGTTTAGTTGTAACCTTATTCTTTTCTGTCATATTGTCACTCCTCTTTTCCCATATTTATATAAGAAGCTATAAGCTATATAGCTATAGCTCCTTATATCATTAATATTACTCAATTCCTAATTCCGCAGGTGATTTGTCAATTGCACCACTCTTATAGAAAGCTTCTGCAGTATTCTTTTGCCAATTTGATAAATATTCTTTAGCTTCATCACCTGTTAAGGCCAAAGATGACACATTAAAATCTTTAAGCAGCTTTTTATAAGTCTCATCTTGTCCAGCTTCACTGAAGGCTTTACTTAAAACATCAATTACTTCTTTTGGAGTCCCTTCCTTTACAAATACTCCATAAAATGGTCCCCATGGCAGGTATTGTTCAAAATCCGGATAATCCTCTATTACTAGGGGGACTTCGGAAAGTACTTCAATTTCATCCAGTGACATAAGGCTTAAAAATTTAATTTCTCCAGCCTTATAGGATTGTAAAGCTGTTTGAACTTTTGCTGCTGTAAAGTCTGCATGACCACCTAATACTGCTGATAATGCTGTTGCATCACTATCAAATGGTATTTGTTTAAATTCAGCACCAGTGACTGCATTGATAAATGAACTTACTGACCAAGGCATACCACCAGCTCCAGTAGTGGAAACACTTATTTCACCTGGATTTGCTAATGCATCCTCTATCAGCTCAGTAAATGATTCATACTTTGAATCTTTACCTACAATAATTCCAACTTTTTCATCGCCAATTAAATATATTGGTTCAAAATTTGCGTATGTTAACTCAGATATTCCAAGCATTGTGTAAAGTTGTGGATTCTCAGCACCCATAAGTAAATTATAACCATTAGCAGGTAAATCATAAACATATTGAGCTCCTATCGCCCCTGTTGCACCAGGTTTGTTTTGTACTACTATACTGACATCTAATATATCTTCTGTCAATGATGCTAATGGTCTCATTAAAGAGTCAGTACCGCCACCTGCTCCCCATTGAACAACTCCTGTGATATCATGTTCAGGGAATGCTATTGCTTTAGGCGCTTCTGGTGTCTCAGATGTCTCTTCTTGATCAGCTGTTTCATTTGGAGTTTCTGTTTCTTTTGTATCATTACTACAACCAACTAGCATCGTAACGATTAAACTTAGAATTAATAATAGTGAAATTAACTTTTTCATGGTATCCTCCTTAAATATGAATAATTTTTATAAGCATTTTTGAGTCTTATAGCGATGGTAAAATTCGCAAATTAATCACCCTCCTTTATAATTCTTCGATTTGAGTGAAAGAAATCTGTTTTTACTTATTAAATATTTCCTTTTTAATTAAATCTACAGGCATATCCGCTCCAGTCCAAATTTTAAATGCGATTGCACCTTGCCAAATTAACATCATTAAGCCATTCATATATCTGCATCCAGCTTCTTTCGCAATCTTTAACAGCCTTGTTTGATCAGGGTCGTAGATGATATCAGCTATAAATATATCCTTTGGTAATTGATCAGGTGATGAAATTATGGATTGATCTATGGTTGATTTCATACCTAATGATGTACAGTTAACCAGTACTGCAGCGTCCTTTATTTCTTTAACTAAATCTGCTTCATTCATGTCTTTTGCAGTTGCTTTACAAGATGGAATATTTATGTTTATATTATTGGTAATTATTTTTGCTTTTTCCAGTGTTCTATTGAATAAAACAATTTCTCCAACACCATCATAAGCTAATTGAGTAGCTACGGCTCTTGCTGCGCCACCTGCACCTGCTATAACGATCTTCTTGCCTTTAAAATTTACATCATTTTCTTGTAATGCCTTCACTAGTCCTTTCCCATCAGTATTATATCCTGTAACCTTTTTATTTTCATCAATCTTTATTGTATTTATTGAGCCAATAATCTTAGCATCCGGTGATATGTCATCCAGATATTTTATTATCTTTGTCTTGTGGGGCATAGTAATATTTCCGCCTTTTGCATTAAGTATCCTAAATGCATCTAATGCTTCCTTTATATGGCCATCTTCTACTTCAAACGCCATATATACATAATCAAGACCTAGAGCCTCAAAGGAAGTATTGTGCATATGTGGTGACTTACTGTGCTTCAAAGGATATCCTATTAAGCCTAATAAAGTTGTTGCTCCTTGAATTCTATTTGTCATTTTATCAATCCTCTTGTAAATATGATAATATTATATTATCTTTAGCGTGAGTTCTTTGCAAGATAATCCTTTGCTGTTTGTAAACATCTGCGTGCATGTTCTGCGTTACCTAATACCTTTACTCTTTCAAGATGTGGCAATTCAATTGAATATACAATATCTTCTGGAAGTTTATTAACTATTGACGCAATATCTATACTGCCTTCACCAACGTAAAGTCTTTCGTCTCTACCTGTATGAATTAATTCTTCTTTTGTATCTGGTATTTCTGCCGGTCCGTCACATATATGAGCAAAATGGAAATATTTTTTTGGTACTGCATTTAGCTCGTCATATGATACCCTTGATCGATTAAAGTGTAATGTATCTATCATAATACCCGCATTATCCTTATTGACAGTATTCAATACATCCATAGCACCTTTTAAATCCTTTACACTTGCCCAGGTAACAAATTCAAGATCTGCATTAAGTCCATACTTCTTTGCTATATCACAAAGTTGTGCAAATTGATCTATATAGAAATCGCGGTCATCGATCCATATACTACTGAGAACACTCTTAGATCCTAATTCTGCTGCTACTTCAATAGCCGGTTCATATTGCTTAACATCTCGCCCAGCTTCGATTTTCGCTAATTCAATATCATGTACTGTCAGTCCAGTTTCTTTGAGTGCAGTTTTTGTGTCTTCAAGCATTTTCTTGTTGTTTGCCAAGTCATAGTTTGGCTCACCCGGCAATCCCATATATATTGGTCTAATACTAATATAATCATAGCCAGCCATAGCAGCTATGTATGTCATTTCAGGTGGTGCACAACCCAAAACTGTAAGGTGTGCCAATGAAAATTTATATGCCATTATTATTTCTCCTTAAATATATCACTTAAAACAAAATATTATTTATGGGATGTAGAATGATTTGGGAGCATATATTCACCTTTTTCATTCCTTACCAACTTTCCGTTAACAATGCCCTGCTTAGGGTTATAGATATCATTTATATTCCAGCTTCCCGGTGTAGGTACTGCAATGTTTTCCATTGGTACATCCAGTAAGTAAGGCTTATTGCTCTTAATTGCTTTTTCCAGCTGAGGTTTGAAATCATCGGCAGATTCTATCTTTACTGCTTCTACTCCATATGCCTTGGCAACCTCGGCCCAATTTGGCGTATAAGGTTTACCGTCCGGAGTTGTAAAAACAGTGCCGAATTTAGTCTCGTAATTTGCATATTCCAACCCTGCAATTGTGCCAAACGCAGAATTATTCATAACCACCCACACTACCGGAATATCTTGCTCTACAGCTGTTGCCAAAGCTCCCGGGTTTACTCCAAAGCCTCCGTCTCCGACTAAAGTCAGTACAACTTTTTCCGGTGCGGCAAGCTTACCGCCTATAAGTGCAGAACCGCCAAATCCCATTGTTGCAAGTCCCGAGCTGTGGTGGATTGTTCCCGGTATAGTAATATCAAATTGCTGAGCAACTCCGTTTTTATTCCATCCAACATCCGTAAAGATAACCGCATCTTCCGGTATAACCGATTTTACATCTCTTAAAATTCTTTGAGGTGTCATTGGGAATCTGCCATCTGTTGAAACTTCAATATTTGACTTTCTAAACTCATCACGATTTGCTTTAATCAT
>DMWH01000141.1:0-25095 GCA_003483345.1 Clostridiales bacterium
ATCGAACTTACAATTGTATTTATAAGAGGTAGTTTAAATACGTAAAAACTCACATCATTATTAAAGATAGGGTCGGTTGCTCCAAATTCCACACCGTTTATATATTGAAGAATTTCAAACCACATGGTGGATATTATATTCAATGTTATAAGAAGACTTGCTCCTGCAGAAATTAATTTAATAGTTAAATTCAATTTTTTATTTACAACGATTATTTCTGTTTCTTCATCATATTTCTTCTTTAGTTTCTTAATAAATATGTACAATAAGATGCTCAATATAATAAAAATCGGAATACCAATCATAATTTGCGCTTTAATTTTGGTAAAAAATGTTTGGGTATAGCCGACTTCTTTAAACCACAAATAATTTGTAATAAATTCTACTATATTGGTAAAGGAATTGATAATCAAAAAAACGATGACAACAATTCCCAGTACAAATAATCTTCCTTTATTCCTCATATTACCTCCTTTTATCTGTAGTATTCAATTCTTAATTTTTCCAAAGATTTCTTTTCTATTCTGGAAACAGTCATTTGAGATATTTTTAATTCTTTGGCAATATCACTTTGAGTTTTATTTTCATAAAACCTCTTTATAATGATATTTTTTTCAAGTTCATTCAATTTACTCATCGATTTGTTCAAAAAATCCAAATTTTCTATTAGATTGTAATGTTTATCCTCAGCTCCCACAACATCCATAAGCGATATGTCATTATCATCCCTGCTTAAATCAAATTTTTCATCAAGGGATTGAGAATTAAACATTCTTCCTGCCTCAAATGCTTCCAATACTTCTTCCTCTGTACTGCTTATATATTCGGCAATTTCTTTTATTGTTGGTGCCCTGTGAAGCCGGGCTGTCAAAATATTGTTGTATTCATTGACTTTTCTTGATATTTCCTGAATTTTTCTGGGCACCTTAACAGCCCAACCCTTATCTCGAAAATATTTTTTTATTTCTCCCAATATGGTTGGTGTTGCAAAACTTGTAAATTCAAATCCTTTTGATATATCAAATCTTTCTATGGCAAAAATAAGCCCCATGCATGCAATTTGATATATATCGTCATGCTCGATACCTCTGTTGCTGTATTTTCTGGATATAATTTCAGCCATATATTTATATTTTTCAAAAATTTGATTTCTTATTTCTATATCTTTGGTTTCATGATAAAGTAAAAACAAATCATAATTTTTAATACGCTTGGAGTTTTTACTCGGTTCAATCATATTAATCAACGCCTATTTTATTTTTTTCAAAAGTTATTGTTTTATTATTTAAATCATAATTGAAATTATCGGACAAACTTTCAATAATCAATATGCTCATATCATTATTTAAACTTTCTTCGGATAATTCACCATCATTTAAATCCGCTACCGTCACTATAATCTTATTTTTGAAAACTTGATAAGATATTTCAAAATCTTCCGTGCTGCGGCTTAAATTCATTATAAAAAATGTGCAAATTTCAGATATTATTACCTTTATATCTTCAATTTCATCAATATTGAATCCGTTTAGATTAAATAGTGACGACGATGTTAATCTTATTGTGCTCATATATTCGGATTTTTTTGGAATTTTCAACAATATTTTATCCATTTCATCACTCCCGGATATTAAACACTTTGTTTAAACCTGTTATATCAAAAAGTTTATAAATATTTGGCTTTAAATTGATTATTTCCAGATTTAAACTGTTTTCCTGCATTTTTTTATAAATGCTCATCAAAACACCAAGCCCTGTACTATCGATATACTCTAAGCTTTCACCGTCAATGATGATGCTGGTATTTCTTTCTTCAATCAGTGAAAATATTTGATTTTTCAGCTCAGGAGAAGTGTATATGTCTACTTCTCCTATCGGTTTTATTTCTATAATGCTATCCTGAATTTTGCTTTCAATTTCCAATGACATATTTTTTACCTCCGTTATTCTTCCTTTTTCAATCTTCCTCTGAAAAAATCTTTGCTATTGAGGCAACTTTGTCGTCACCCTTCAATCTCATTGCAATAACACCTTGAGTATCTCTTCCCATTATGGAAATATCTCTTGCATGCATTCTGATTATCGTTCCGCTTGTACTTAAAATCATAATGTCATCTTCTTTATCAACTATTAGTGAATTGACTATAAGCCCTGTTTTTTTATTTATGTTGTGGGCTTTCATACCTTTTCCGCCCCTGCTCTGAGGTCTGTATTCCTGAGACAGGGTTATTTTTGCATAACCGTTTTCTGTTACGGTTAAAATGTGTTTATTTTCATCGCTTTTCCTAATAATGCTCATGGCAACAAGCTCATCGTTTTTAGAAAGTGTTATTGCTTTAACTCCCATGGTGTTTCTGCCGGTTTCTCTTACGTCGCTCTCATGGAATCTTATACCCTTTCCTTGTTTCGTAACAATGAATATATCCTTTGTTCCGTCTGTTTTGTTAACACTTATCAATTCATCGTCTTCTGCAATTTTTATAGCCACCAAACCTGTCTTTCTGTTTGATTCAAATTCGCTGAGCTTAGTTTTTTTGATAATACCCTTCTTGGTTACAAAAATCAAAAATTCATTATCGTTAAATTCTCTTATCGGAATCAATGATTTTATTTTTTCGCCCGGTTCAATGTTAATCAAGTTTATTGCAGCTGTTCCTTTAGCCTGACGTCTTGCTTCCGGTACTTCATATGCCTTTATTTTATATATTTTCCCTTTGTTTGTAACAAACATTAAATAATCATGAGTTGATGTTATAAACAAATCCTTTACAAAGTCTTCATCTCTTGTGGTTAGTGCGGTAATTCCCTTACCGCCTCTGTTTTGAACCTTATAAGTATCCTCCGGAAGCCTTTTAATATATCCGAAATTTGTAAGTGTTATTGCAACATTTTCCTCCTCTATTAAATCTTCTACATTGATTTCTCCTTCATCTGCTGTAATTTTTGTTTTTCTTTCATCATAAAAACTATTCTTTATTTCTTTTAATTCATCCTTTATTATTTGGTCAATCAAATTCTGATTAGATAGAATTTCTTTAAACTTGTTTATCATTTTTATCAGGTCTTCATATTCAGCATTTAATTTTTCTCTTTCAAGACCTTGCAGACGTCTAAGTCTCATATCTACTATGGCTCTTGCCTGTATTTCCGTTAAATTAAATGCTTCCATTAATCTTTTCTCGGCATCGTCATAGGATGCTCTGATAATTTTAATAACTTCATCTATATTATCAATTGCAATCAATAAACCTTCAACAATATGTGCTCGGGCCTCAGCTTTATCTAAATCATACTTTGTCCTTCTGACAATAACTTCCCTTTGATGTTCTACATAGTGGTATATCATTTCTTTTAAGTTTAAAACCTTTGGCTCATTATTTACCAAAGCAATCATTATTACGCTGAAGCTGTCCTGCATCTGAGTATGTTTGAATAATTGATTAAGTACTATGTTGGGATTATAATCTCTTTTAATTTCAATAACAATCCTCATTCCGTCTCTGTCGCTTTCATCCCTAATGTCGGAAATTCCTTCAATTATTCTATCCTTTACAAGATCAGCTATTTTTTCAATAAGTCTGGCCTTATTCACCTGATATGGAAGTTCTGATACTAATATTTGGCTTTTATTGTTTTTTAATTCTTCTATTTCGGCTTTAGCCTTAACCTTTAATATTCCTCTTCCTGTCAAGTAAGCATTTTTAATGTTGTCTTTGCCTTCAATTATGGCGCCTGTGGGAAAATCAGGACCTTTTATATATCTCATAAGTCCGGGAATATCTATATCAGGATTTTCAATATAAGCAATTATCCCGTTTATTACCTCTCCGATATTATGAGGAGGTATGGAGCTTGCCATTCCTACCGCTATACCTGATGAACCGTTTACCAGCAAGTTAGGAAAACGGCTTGGAAGCACAACGGGCTCCTTCAAAGTTTCGTCAAAATTCGGTCTGAAATCAACCGTACCTTTATTAAAATCACGAAGCATCTCCATTGCTATTTTTGACATACGTGCTTCGGTATAACGCATTGCTGCTGCCTCATCACCGTCTATGGAGCCAAAATTTCCGTGTCCGTCAATTAATGGATAGCGCATGGAGAAACTTTGTGCTAACCTTACCATTGCATCATAAACGGCAGTATCTCCGTGAGGATGATACTTACCCAGAACATCTCCTACAATTCGGGCGCTTTTTTTGTGAGGTTTATCCGGCGAAAGCCCCAATTCACTTGCCGAATATAATATTCTTCTGTGAACCGGTTTAAGCCCGTCCCTTACATCAGGCAATGCTCTTGATACTATTACGGTCATTGCATAGTCTAAATAAGACCTTTTCATTTCTTCAGAAATATTTATATTTACAATTTTGTTTTTATTCACATTTTCGCTCATTTACAACCTCTCAGCTTATATATCTAAATTCTGTACGTACTTTGCGTTTTCTTCGATAAATTCTCTTCTGGGAGCAACCTTATCTCCCATTAAAACATTGAATATTTCATCTGCTTCAATTGCATCATCTTCATTAATTCTTAATAGAATTCTGTTTTCAGGATTCATGGTTGTTTCCCAAAGCTGCTCGGGGTCCATTTCTCCAAGACCCTTATACCTTTGTATTTCATTCTTATTGTCTCTTCCGATTTCATCCAATACCTGATTAAGTTCATCATCGCTGTATACATATTTTTCAAATTTTCCTTTTCTTACTCTATACAAAGGCGGCTGGGCAGCATAAACATACCCTCCTGTTATTAGCTCTTTCATATATCTGTAGAAAAATGTAAGCAGCAAAGTTCTTATATGTGCTCCGTCTACGTCGGCATCGGTCATAATTATTATTTTATGATATCTTAATTTTGAAATATCAAAATCTTCTCCTATTCCACAGCCGAATGCCGTAATCATATTTTTTATTTCTTCGGAATTTAGTATTCTGTCTATTCTTGATTTTTCAACATTTAATATTTTACCTCTTAAAGGAAGTATTGCTTGAGTTCTTCTGTCCCTTCCTTCTTTTGCAGAGCCTCCTGCCGAATTACCTTCAACAATACAAATTTCACAAAGAGCAGGGTCCTTCTCCGAGCAATCTGCCAATTTACCCGGTAGTGCCATACTATCAAGAGCGCCCTTTCTTCTTACCAAGTCTCTTGCTTTTCTTGCAGCTTCTCTTGCCCGTGCGGATTTTAAAGCTTTTTCTACTATTGCTTTAGCTGTTTTAGGATTTTCTTCGCAATATATGCTTAAAGCCTCTCCCGTAATACTGTCAACTATTCCTCTTGTTTCGCTGTTTCCCAGCTTNNCCCTCTCTTATATCTTCACCGGTAATTCCTACTTCATTTTCTTTTATTAAATTTGCTTTTTTTGCATAATCATTTATAACGCGTGTAAGGGCAGTTTTAAAACCTACTAAATGAGTTCCCCCTTCAATTGTATTAATATTGTTTACAAATGAAAATATATTTTCATTATAGGAATCGGTATATTGAATTGCAATCTCTACATTTACTTTATCCTTTGTTCCCTCGGTATAAATAACATCGTTGTGAAGAGGTTCCTTCTTGCTGTTTAAAAATTGTACAAACTCCCTGATTCCTCCTTCATAATGGAACTCATTCTTAATTTTTTGTCTTTTATCTTCAAGGATTATTTTTATTCCCTTATTTAAAAATGCCAACTCTCTCATTCTATGCTTAATAGTTGTATAATTAAATACTGTTGTATCAAAAATTGTAGGGTCAGGAGCAAATGTAATACTTGTTCCGGTTTTATTTGTATTACCTATAAATTCAACCTCTGTTTTTGCAATACCTCTTTCATACCTTTGCCTGTACTTTTTGCCGTCCCAATTTACTTCAGCAACCAAATATTCAGATAGAGCATTTACGCATGAAACACCAACTCCATGAAGTCCTCCCGATACTTTATAAGCATCATTGTCAAATTTACCGCCTGCATGAAGTACTGTCAAAACAGTTTCCAAGGTTGATTTGCCTGTCTTTTTATTTGTTTCGATAGGGATGCCTCTCCCATTGTCTACAACCACAACTGAATTATCTTCATTAATTGTTAATTTAATGGTATCGCAATACCCGGCCATTGCTTCATCTATGCTGTTGTCTACTACTTCATAAACCAGCTGGTGAAGTCCTCTTTCTCCCGTAGAGCCGATATACATTCCGGGTCTTTTTCTTACAGGCTCCAAACCTTCAAGAACCTGAATTTGATCTGCGCTGTAATGATTGTTATTTTTATCTGTCGCCATTTATTTCTCCTCTAATTTGAAATGTTACTAATTTTTCCTTCGTTTATATAAAACATTTTTTTATCGAAATTTTTAGTTAATATATTTAGCTCGTGCTCATCAGTACTTGTTATTATTGTTTGTATATTTTTAATATGCTCAATAAGATAGCTCTTTCTTTTATTGTCAAGTTCAGATAATACATCATCCAATAATAAAATAGGATATTCGCCTGTTTCTTCCTTTATTATTTCGATTTCGGCAAGCTTTAATGCCAATATTACAGAGCGCTGCTGCCCTTGAGAGCCAAAGTATTTACATTCCTTACCGTTGATTTTTATAATTAAATCGTCCTTATGAGGACCGTAAAGGGATATTCCCTTTAAAATTTCATTGTTAAAATTTTTGTTGATTTTATCATAAAATATTTTCTTTACTTCATCTCTGTCCGTAATACATCCAATGTTGCTTAAATATAATATGTCCAATTTTTCCTTGTTTCCCGATATACTTGAATATATATCCGTTGCTGCTTTTTTTAATTTATTTATGTATTCATTTCTGTAAAGCGATATTTCCGTACCCGTATTCACCAGGTAATCGTTCCAAATACTAATAATATCCTTATTTTCACATTTTGTATAGTAGTTTTTTAACAATAGATTTCTTTCAGTGGTAACTTTTTTATATTTGTTAAGCAAATATTTATATTTAGGCTTGATTTGTGAAATATCAATATTAATGAATCTGCGTCTTTCAACAGGACTTCCCTTTATAATTTTCATATCGTCGGGCGTAAAAATAACATTATTTAAAATACCTATCATTTCAGATGTTTTTTCAAGCTTTACACCATTTATAATAACTTGTTTCTTTTTATTTTTTTCCAATAATATTTCTATTTTGATCTTGTAATTATTTTTTTCAATATAAATTTCAACTGAACTTTTGTTTTCAAAAAAGTTAATCAATTCATTTTCGCTGTTCAATCTGAAAGTTCTCCCTATGGAAGCAATATAAATTGCCTCCATAAGATTAGTCTTACCTTGTCCGTTGTCTCCGATAAAAATATTAAGGGAATTATTTAATTCTGCTTCAGCTTCTTTAAAATTCCTGTAATTTTTAATTATAAGTTTTTTTACTATCATTCTTCCTCATCAGTATCCCCATAACTTGCTTGGTATGTACCTATACCTAATAACGCTCAATTAAATACTTTTCATTATTGAATTCAATTATATCTCCTTCTCTTAACTTTTTTCCTCTTTGCAGAACAACCTCTCCGTTAACCTTCACTAATCCGTCCAATATGACATTTTTAGCCATACCTCCCCCTTCAACGGCATTTGTATATTTTAACAGCTGGTCTAATTTAATATATTCCGTATTAATGTTTATTTTTTCCATACAATACCCTTTCTAATTATTCTGAAGGCTAGCCTGTAGAATCTCATGAAATCCCTCGCTACGCTCAGGATGACAAACAGGAAACCTGTTAACTGATTCTCACCGGCAGAACCATGTAAATATAATTATCCTTATTTTCTTCATTTTCTTCTTTTATAAAACATGGATTATTTTTTCCTATTAAATTCAATGAAATCATTTCACTGTCTATTACTTTCAAATAATCTAAAATATATTTTGAATTAAAACCTATTTTTATATCTTCCCCTTCTTTATCAATTGATATATTTTCTTCAACATTGCCGTATTCGGAGGCAGAATTTATCTGCATATTGAAATCTTTAATATCCATAATAATCAAATTATTTTTATCATCTCTTGCAAGAAGCGAAGCTCTTTCAATACTGTCTCTCATATCTTCGGTATTTACTTTTACAACAGTTACATAATTGTCTTTAATAATTCCTTCATAGTCTATGAATTTTCCTTCCAGAAGGTTTGAAATAATAATTGTATTTTCAACTTTAAAGGAAATATGACTTTCAGACACCGTTATTTCTGTTTCATCTTTATTTTCTTCAATAATCCTCAGTATTTCAAACAATGTCTTAGAAGGTATAACTATTGAAATATCTCCCTTATAATCGATTTTTTCCTTTTTTACAGCCATCCTGTACCCGTCAAGAGCTACAACGGTACACAAATTATTTTTTATTTCAATAAGACAACCTGTAAATATCGGTTTTATGTTTTCTATTGCTGCAGCAAAATATGTATGTTTTATTAAATTTTTAAGTACTTCGGATTTTATCTTAAAAGTTTCTCCTTCATTATCGAATGTATTGTTAGGATATTCGTCTGCTGAATTTCCAAGTATATTAATTTCAGAATTTAAGCATTTTATTTCCATATTATTGTTTCCCATGGTTTCAATAAACACATATGTATTTGATGGAAGTTTTCTGACAAAATCTCCTATTAATCTTGACTGTACTACAATTGAACCTTCTTCTTCAATTTCACAGGGGAAATATGTTTTTATTCCTAATTCTAAATCTGTTGCTGTTAAAGTTAGAATATTATCCTTTGCTTCAATAAGTATTCCTGACAAAATAGGAAGAGGGGTTCTTGAAGATACAGCCTTTTGTACAATATTGATAGCTTTATTAAGTTCATTTTGGTTAATTTTTAATTTCATAATAGACTCCTTAGTAATAATATTTATTGTTGATAAAATAATTTTGCTTGCCATAGTAGAAAAATATAATAATAATAAGTAATATTAGTAGGTATTGTTAATTTGTTGAAAACTATATAAAAGTTTGTATTTTCAAGATTATAAAAAATTTATACTGTTGATTGTTTTATTATTTATCCAAGACATATAAAATCTTTATGTTTTCATAAATAATTACAAACAGTTTATCAACATTTTAATGTTAATTATTAAGCATTGAAATTAAATCTTCTATATTTTTTTTCACTTCTTGACTGTTTTCCATATCTTCTTCAACTTTATTGAAGGCGTGGAGAACCGTTGAATGGTCTCTGCCTCCAAATTCTTCACCTATTTTAGGCAGAGATAAATCAGTCAGTTTTCTTGCTATATACATGGCAATTTGCCTTGGATATGCAATATTTTTGGTTTTCTTTTTGGATTCTATTTCATCAATCGAAATATTAAAATAATTAGCAACAACTTCTTTAATATCAGATGCCGATACTTTTTTATTTTTTGATATCAGGTGCTTTAATGCTTCCTGAGCTAATTCAAGAGATACTTCGTTTTTGTTCGTTAAGGAAGCATAAGCATAAATACGAATTAGTGCTCCTTCAAGCTTACGAATATTTGATTGTATATGCTGGGCGATATATGTAATTACTTCATCAGGAATATTATAATTTTCTGCTTCAGCCTTTTTTCTTAATATTGCAATTCTCGTTTCATAATCCGGCGGCTGAATATCTGCAATTAAACCCCATTCAAAACGTGAGCGCAGCCTGTCTTCCAAAGTGGGTATTTCAGAAGGCGGATTATCGCTCGATACAATAATTTGTTTATTTGCTTCATGTAAAGCATTAAAGGTGTGGAAGAATTCTTCCTGGGTACTTTCTTTTCCTGCAATAAACTGAATATCGTCTACCAATAATACATCGGCTTTTCTGTAGGTATTTCTAAATTCTTCATTAGTGCCGTCTTTAATTGAATTAATAAGATCATTTGTAAACTTCTCGCTGGTTACATACAGAACATAAGTGTCGGGATTATTATCTAATATGTAATGTCCAATTGCATGCATTAAATGAGTTTTTCCAAGACCTACGCCCCCATATATAAACAAGGGATTGTATGCTGTTGAAGGTGCTTCCGCAACAGCTAAGGAAGCAGCATGAGCGAAACGATTGCTGTTTCCTATTATAAAGTTATCAAATCTGTATTTTGGATTTAATATTCTTCCGTTATATATTGCATCCGTATCGTCTAAACTATTTGTGTTATATTTCTTGCTTTCTTCCTTATCAATGTTTTCTCCCGGAATAGTAAATATAATATCAATTTCTTTTTTTAGGACATAGTTAAATGCATTTTTAAGAAAATTATAATGCCTTTTTTTGATTGTATTTCTTAAAAAATCGTCGGCAGTTTCCAAATAAATTGTATTGTTTTTATATGCTACTATTTTAAGAGGTTTAAACCAGGTGTTAAAACTTACTTGATTAGTATCTTCTTTTACTATTTCAAGTACTTCATTCCATAATTCTTCAAAATTCATAATTACCTCCGGTATTGATAAAAAAAATTAACAATAGGTTGATTAATATCTTATATATTGATAATATTATGGGTATAAACAGTTGTGTATAAAAATATGAACATAAAAGTAATTGAATATTTAATATTTGTAATGGTTGATAATAAGTTGTCCATTTTAAATGTTGATAAAAAAAGTTATCCACAGACACTTACCATACTATCATTTTTTATCCACAAATTCAATTCAATTTTAAATATTTTAAAAAATATTTGCAATATATTTAAAAATATAGTATATTACAATAGTCAACGGAGACGCCATCTACTCTCTGCGGGAATGAGGAAATGTCCTCGAGCAAGAGTCTTTGCAGTCAGGAGAATGTCCATAATTTCAGTGTTGACACAAGTATTTAATGATAATATAATCTACTGATATGATAATTTATGTATAGATTGGTAACAAGGAGGTGTTTCAATGAAAAGAACTTATCAGCCGAAGAGAAAACAAAGAAGCAGTGAGCATGGATTTTTAAAGAGAATGAGTACAAAATCCGGAAGGAATGTAATAAAGAGAAGAAGGGCAAGGGGTAGAAAAAAACTGTCAGCATAAGGCCGCATATGTGGCCTTTTATTCCATGTAATCGCAATAAGGTAACGAAATGATAATAATTAAGAAGAATAATGATTACAAAGCTGTATATAATTGCAATAATTCAATATCTGATAATAATCTCGTATTATTTATAAAAAAAAATAATTACAACTATAACAGATTCGGCTTTACTACAGCAAAAAAAATTAAAAAAGCAGTACATCGAAATGTTATAAGAAGAAGACTAAAAGAAATAGTAAGAGCAAACGAGCATTATTTAAAAGAAGGCTATGATTTTGTACTAATGGCAAGGATTAATGCCGTTGACTCCGATTATAAAAGCCTTGAAAGCTCTTTCATTAAACTGATGAAAAGAAAAAATATATATAGGTACACAATTTGAGTAAAGTATTAATTTTTATTATACGAATATATCAGAAGTTTTCTTCAAAGTCTGCAGTAAGACATTGCAGGTTTTATCCCACTTGCTCGCAATATTTTGTTGAAGCACTACAAAAATACGGTTTTTTAAAAGGTTCATATTTAGGTATACGAAGGATATTAAAATGTCATCCGTTTAATCCCGGAGGATATGATCCTTTAAAATAGGAGGGTAAAAATGAATTTAGATTTTATAGCAGTGCCTATGGGCATGCTTGTTAAACTTGTATATAATATGGTTTCTGTTGTTGACTCTAAGTATTTATCTGCTTATTCCATAGCAATTATAATTTCCACCATATTATTTAAATTAATAGTATTGCCTTTAACATTAAAGCAAAGTAAATCTATGAAAAAAATGCAGGAACTAAGTCCAAAAATTCAGGAGTTACAGCAAAAGTACGGAAAGGATCCGCAAACTTTACAGAGAAAACAAATGGAATTATATAAAGAAGCAAATTACAGTCCGTTTTCCGGATGTTTGCCTTTATTAATTCAATTCCCAATACTTATTGCATTTTTTTATGTAATTCGAGAACCGGTAAAATACGTTTTTGGAGATCAAGCATTTTATGATTCCATCAACAGGGCTTTTTTATGGATTAAAGATTTAAATGTTAATGAAAATACAGTATGGTTTTTAAAGAATAACGATTGGATTGTATTGACAAATGCTATAAAAGAAGAGTTTAGTATAAGTTCAAGCATGCATTTAAATCAAGTAATGGAAGTATTAAATGCTCAAGATATCATGGTTAACGGATTGTCAATGGGCGGCATGTCTCTTCCTTTTTTGGGATCTGCCCTTCCGGTATTGGCTGTAATTACAGGTATTACAACATACCTTACCACAAAAATGACGGCGCAACCCTCCATAAATGAACAGCAAGCCTCAACTCAAAAAACCATGAATATGATGATGCCTATAATGATATTTGTATTTTCCATACAATTTCCTGCAGGATTGGCATTATATTGGGTTATATCAAATCTATTCCAGTTAGTGCAGCAATTTATTGTTTTAAATTCGTCCAAAAATCCGAAGGAGGAATTAAAATAGATGAGAAATGTAACAATTGAGAAACCTACCGTTGAAGAAGCTATAGCCGCAGCACTTAAAGAACTCCGCGCCGAGAATAATGAAGTTGAAATTGAAATAATCAATGAGCCTTCAAAAGGTTTTTTCGGTTTAGGCAGCAAGGATGCAAAGGTAAAAGTTACTATTACCAATGGTCCTGAAGAGAGAGCAAGAAAATTTATAGACATATTGCTTAAAAAAATGAGCATAGAAGCTGATTATGAGGTTAATTATTCTGACAATATTTTAAATGTTGACATTGTAAAAATCGGAGAAGACGATAAAGGAATAGTTATCGGCAAAAGAGGTAAAAATTTAGATGAAATTCAGTTTCTCTTGAATCTAATGGTAAATAAGGGAAGAGAAAACTATGTGCGAGTAATTTTCAATGTTGAAGATTACAGAGCAAAGAGGGAAGAAACTTTAAAAAGATTAGCTCTTAAAATGGCAGACAAATGCAGATATTACAATCGCAAGGTAAAACTTGAGCCTATGAATCCTTATGAAAGAAGAATAATACATTCAACATTACAGGACGTAAAAGGTATTATTACTTATTCCGAAGGAGAAGAGCCATACAGGAAAGTAGTAATAGACCAAAAATAACAAAATTCCAACCACTTATAACCCTGAAAAAGGGTTATTTTATATTTTCTTGGTTACAGTAATTCAAGATAGAAAAATATGTACATTTATATAAAATTAAGGTAAAATGTATTAGATGTATGGGGACACACCTCTAGTTTAGGGATAGTTTCTGTAGGTAAGAGGAATGTCCCCAATTTGAGAGGGACACGGAAAGGTAAGATGAAGATATGTTTAGCGATACTATTGCTGCAATTGCAACATTTCCCGGCAATGCAGGAATTAATATAATAAGATTAAGCGGAAATGATGCATTGGATATTGCATATAAAATTTTCGTTGATAAAAATAAACAGAAACCGGATAATTTAAAGCCAAGATACCTTCATTACGGGTTTATTGTGGATAAAGATAAAAAGGTAATAGATGAAGTACTCTTATCTTACATGAAGGCTCCTAACACATATACCAGGGAAGATATTATTGAAATCAACTGTCATGGGGGGATTATTTCCGCAAAAAAAATACTGGATACTGTCCTTCATTATGGCTGCAGAACAGCTGAAAGAGGAGAATTTACAAAAAGAGCTTTTCTTAACGGCAGAATTGATTTAACTCAGGCAGAAGCAGTAATTGACATAATAAATTCCAAGACCGAATCAAGTCATGAAATTTCAATAAAACATCTGGAAGGCAGACTTTCAAAACAAATTAATGCAGTTATAGACGAAATAATGGAATTGTTGGCCAACATTGAAGTTAATATTGATTTTCCCGAATATGACGAGGATGAAATAACTATTGAAAAAGTTAAAGCTTTATGTCATAACTTAGTACCTGAGTTGGATAAACTTATAAATACGGCTGATACCGGAAAAATAATCAAGGAAGGTATAAAAACAGTAATACTTGGAAAACCGAATGTAGGAAAATCGTCTCTTATGAATTTTCTTTTGAATGAAAATCGTGCAATTGTTACCGAAGTACCGGGAACAACAAGGGATACTATAGAGGAATACGTGAATATTAAGGGCGTGCCGTTAAGAATAATCGATACTGCAGGTATAAGAGAAACCGATGATATGGTAGAAAGAATAGGTGTTGAAAAAGCTTTAGAAAAGGTAAAGGAAGCCGACCTTGTAATAATGATTTTTGATTCATCAAAAGAGCTTGAAAAAGAGGATGAAAGTATATTAGATTATATTAAAGATAAAAAGGTTATATATATAAGGAATAAAACTGATTTGGAAAGCAGGCTGGATTTGTCTTCTTATAAAAAAATAGAAGAAGAGATTATCAATGTATCTATTTTACAAAATCAAGGGCTGGATGATATCATTAATAAAATTTACTCTTTATTTTTTAAAGGCCGGTTAGATATAAGGGATGAGCTTATTATTAACAACGTAAGACATAAGAATTTATTGATAAAAGCAAAAAACAACATTGAAGAAGTGTTAAAATCAATTGAAAACAATATGCCCATTGATTTTATCGAGATAGATTTAATGCAAGCAATGGAAAATTTGGGATTGATTGTAGGTAAATCGGTCAGCGATGATTTAATTGACAAAATATTCGATGAATTTTGCATAGGAAAATAGGAAAGGAACAACAATGGAAGACAGAGTAAGAGAATTTCTCGAGGAGAGCATTGATGTGTTAGTAATTGGTGCAGGTCATGCAGGATGTGAAGCATCCTTGGCGACTGCACGTCTTGGTTTAAAAACAATAATGCTGACTTTAAGCCTTGATTCAATAGCGATGATGCCATGCAATCCCAATATCGGGGGGACGGCAAAAGGACACTTGGTCAGGGAAATTGATGCTCTTGGCGGAGAAATGGCTTTAAATATAGATAAAACTATGATACAATGTAAGATGTTGAACCGCTCAAAAGGACCTGCGGTTCATTCCTTAAGAGCCCAAGCCGACAAAAAAAAGTATCATAGGGAAATGAAAAAGGTAATAGAAAATCAGAAAAATTTAAGGGTAATACAAACAGAAGCAACTAAGATAAAAGTAAATGAAGATAAGAGCTTTAATGTATATACCAAGCTTGGAGCATACTACAGGGCAAGAGCGGTTATAGTTACTACAGGCACGTATTTAAAGGGAAGAATTTATATGGGTGAATTGAACTATTCATCGGGACCTGATGGTTTGGCTCCTGCAAATGAATTGTCCGATTCATTGATGGACTTAGGAATTGAGCTTATAAAGTTTAAAACGGGAACACCTGCAAGAATACACAAGGATTCCATTAATTATGAAAAAATGACAATACAGACCGGTGATGATGAAATAATACCTTTCTCATTTATGAATGATGAAATAAACATTGAGCAGGTTCCGTGCTATATTACCTACACTACCCAACAGACTCATGAATTAATAAGGAATAATTTAGACAGGTCGCCGCTTTACGGCGGTGTTATAAAAAGTGTGGGACCAAGGTACTGCCCATCATTGGAAGATAAGGTAGTTAAATTTTCAGACAAGGAAAAACATCAACTTTTTGTGGAGCCTGAAGGTCTTGATACAAAAGAAATGTATATACAGGGAATGTCAACTTCTCTGCCTTACGAGGTTCAGATTCAAATGTATCGAACAATGATAGGACTTGAAAATGCTGAAATTATGAGACCTGCTTACGCTATAGAATATGATGCCATCGACCCTACCCAGCTCAAGCCGAGTCTTGAATTAATAAGTATTAAGAACTTATTTTTCGCAGGTCAGATAAACGGAAGCTCGGGATATGAAGAAGCTGCGGCACAAGGTTTGATAGCCGGAATAAATGCATATTTAAGCTTAAACAATAAAGAGCCTTTTATTTTAGACCGCTCGGAAGCATATATAGGAGTGCTGATTGATGATTTGGTTACCAAGGGAACAACAGAGCCTTACAGAATGATGACATCGAGAGCAGAGTACAGGCTTCTTCTAAGACAGGACAATGCTGATGAAAGACTTACGGAAAAAGGCTACAAAATAGGATTAGTAACAGAAGAAAGATATAAAAGATTCAAAGATAAAAGACAAAGAATTGAAAATGAAATCAATAGATTAAAAAATCTTAAAATAACACCAAAGGCTGATACTAATAAAGCTTTGGAGGATATGGGAAGCGCTGCTTTAAAAATTCCGACAACACTTTATGATTTATTGAGAAGAACAGAGCTGAATTATGACAACACCTTGTTCTTAGATCCAAAGAGACCTGTATTGAGAAAAGAAATAAAGGATTATGTGGAAACAGTTATAAAATATGAAGGATATATTCAAAAGCAGATAGCCCAGGTAGAGCAATTTAAAAAGCTTGAAAACAAAAAAATTCCGGAAGATATTAACTACGATGATGTAAAAAGTCTCAGAATTGAAGCAAGACAGAAACTAAACAAAATCAGGCCCAACTCCATTGGTCAGGCTTCAAGAATTTCTGGTGTTTCGCCTGCCGACATAAATGTTTTGTTAATATATTTAATGACTTACAATAAAGAATAAAGGTGAGCTTGTGATAAAAACATTGGAAGAGGGTTTTAAAGAGCTTAAATTACCCTACAGCAAAGATATTGAAAATAATTTCATTATTTACAGAGATTTATTAAAGGAATGGAATAAAAAAATAAATATTACTTCCATAGAAAATGATGGGGAAATTTATATAAAGCATTTTATTGATAGTGTTCTTTTGTTGAATGAAAATAATATAAATGAAAACAAAACTATAATTGACGTAGGTACCGGAGGCGGGTTTCCGGGGCTTCCGCTTAAAATTGTTAATAATAATTATAAAATTACGCTTTTGGACAGTTTGAGAAAGAGAATAGATTTTTTGTCCGAAGTGGTAAAAGCTTTGAATTTAAAGGATGTGAAACTTATTCACGGCAGAGCTGAAGATTACGGCCAAAATAAGGAATATAGAGAATGTTATGATATTTGTGTATCAAGAGCTGTAGCCCCTCTTAATGTTTTGAGCGAATATTGTATTCCTTTTGTAAAAGTAGGAGGATATTTTGCAGCATACAAAAGCGACAATATTTCCCAGGAAATTTCAAGTTCCGACAATGCAATTAAGAAACTTGGCGGAGAAATTAAAGAAATTAAAAAAATTAATCTTCCGGGTACTGATATTATAAGAAAAATTGTTATAATAGAGAAAACAGACAAAACAGAAATCAAGTATCCGAGAAAAGCAGGAAAGCCGGCCAAGGATCCGTTAAAATAAGGGGGAGGAAATGATTAGCAATATTGTTCATATCGATGTCAATAAAATAATTCCAAACAAAAATCAGCCAAGAAAAACTTTTGATGAAAAGGCATTGAAGGAATTGAGTCAGTCCATAGATAATTATGGAATTATACAGCCTATTACAGTAAGAAAAATTTATGATGATATTTATGAAATAGTAGCCGGGGAAAGGCGGTATAAAGCTGTTAAAATGTTAAATATGGATACAATTCCTGCCGTGATTATTGAAGCCAAGGAAGAAGAATCCGCTGCAATGTCTTTGATTGAAAATTTGCAGCGTGAAGATTTGCATTATCTGGAAGAAGCATATGCCTATGAAAGACTTATAAACGAATTTGGAATAAGCCAGACACAGTTGGCTCAAAAATTGGGCAAATCTCAATCAGCAATTGCAAACAAAGTAAGAATTCTAAAACTGCCGGAGTCGGTTAAAGAAAAATTAAGAGAAGGAAATTTAACGGAGCGCCACGGTAGAGCCTTGTTAAAAATAAATGATGAAGAAATTCTTCTTAATATTGTTGAAAAAATAATTAAAAAGGATTTAAATGTAAGTGAAACCGAAAAAATTGTGGATTCAATAGCTGAAGAGTTGAATATTAAGAAAAAAGCGGACAAGCGTTATGTAAGGAATTTTATAAATTATAAAATATATATAAATACAATAAAAAACGCTTATAATGAAATAGTAAAAACAGGTATCGATGCTAAATTTGAGCAGAATGAATCAGATGATTACATTGAAATAAAGGTGAAAATTCCTAAAAAAAGCATGTAGAGGGTGATGATATGACCAAAGTCATAAGTATTTTCAATCAAAAAGGCGGTGTGGGGAAGACGACAACCAATGTTAATTTATGTACTGCATTGGCGTTAAAAGGAAAGAAAGTACTTAGCATTGATATAGACCCTCAAGGAAACACAACCAGCGGATTCGGGTTTAACAAAAATAAACTGGAATATACAATTTACAATATATTGATTGAAGATTACGACATCAACAAAACTATTTTCAAGACGGAAATAGAAAACTTAGATATTATTCCCGCAAATATTCAGCTTGCAGGTGCTGAAGTTGAGCTTATAAATACTAAATTCAGGGAAAAAACATTAAGGGAAAAAATAAATTTAATTGAAAACAAATATGATTTTATTATGGTGGATTGTCCGCCCTCCTTGGGGCTATTGTCATTAAATGCTCTTACTGCATCCAATACCGTACTTATACCAATACAATGCGAATACTATTCTTTGGAAGGTGTAGGACAGCTTATTGATACTGTTAAGCTTGTAAAGAAAAATTTAAATCCTAAGCTTGAAATCGAAGGCGTTATTTTGAATATGTTTGACGGCAGGACGAATCTTTCGATACAAGTTGTTGAGGAAGTCAAAAAATATTTTAAGGATAAAGTATATAGAACCGTAATACCGAGAAGTATAAGGCTTGCCGAAGCACCGAGCTTTGGACAGCCTATAATGCTATATGACGATAAATCAAAAGGAAGCATTGCATATATAAAATTATCTGAAGAATTTATAAAAAATAATTGAGGAGAGAAGATAGTATGTCTGCAAAGAGAAAAGCATTAGGAAAAGGCTTGTCGGCATTAATACCCGAAGATTTAGAAAAGGAAGATTATGAAAAAATCCATGAAATAGATATTGATTTGATTTCCCCAAACCCAAATCAGCCCCGCAAACTTTTTGAACAGGATAAGTTAGATGAACTTACGGAATCCATAAAAAAATATGGTGTTATACAGCCTATAATTTTGAGAAAAGACGGTGAGCTCTACACAATAATTGCAGGAGAAAGAAGATGGAGAGCTTGCAAAAATGCAAATATAAAAACAATACCTTCTATAGTAAGGGATATAGAAAACAAAAATGCCTCTGAAATAGCACTGATTGAAAATATTCAAAGGGAAGATTTAAATCCGATAGATGAGGCAAATGCTTATCAATTTATTATGGATAGATACGGAATTACTCAGGAACAGGTGTCAAACATAGTAGGAAAGTCCAGAGTATATGTGACTAATATAATGAGACTTATTAATTTAGATGAATATGTGAAGGACAAAATTATTAAAAATTTAATTTCTGCGGGTCACGGCAGAGCTATACTAAGCTTGGACAAAGAAAAACAAAAATCTTTGACGGATATTATAATACGAGACAATTTAAGCGTACGAGATGTAGAAAAGTTAGTGCGCTCTTCGAAAAAGCCGCGACGTAGAGAAAAGCCCGCAAAAGATAAATATATAGTATATTTGGAAGAATTGCTGACAGAAAGATTTTCAACAAGGGTTAATATCAAAAACAAAAAAGATAAGGGGAAAATTGAAATAGAATACACGAGCAGTGACGATTTAAACAGAATACTGGATTTACTAAAGATAGAAGATTGAGTTGACCTCTGAGATGCTTTGACACTATTTATACATTTCGACCCATCACGTCATCATCTCATCATAACTATGTGTTTCCAACCTTTCCCAACAATTGTTAATTATTAGACCTATGATTTTTTATTAATATTTATATCGAATATACATATTTATAATTGTATATAAGATATAATTTCTTTTAGTAAAAATAACGCGAAAAAAGTCATAATTTGATTAATTATGGTAATCATTTCATTAGATTTGCATTCTTTTAAGTTAATGTTTTTGAAATCAATTGACAATTAATTAACGAAATAATATAATATTTATAAATATAAAGAATGCAATGAGGAGGTTATTATTTTGACAAAAGCACTGGATGTAAAGGCAAATGAAAAGCTTTTTATTGAGCTTAAGGAGTACATTGATTCAGTTAAGGATGTGGACGGATCCTTAATGCAGGTATTGCATAAAGCTCAGGATATTTTCGGATATTTGCCTATAGAAGTTCAAAAATTTATTTCTTCCGAATTAGATGTTCCGTTAGCTGAAGTGTATGGAGTTGCTACATTTTATACACAATTTGCCATTGAACCTAAAGGGAAGCACAAAATCGGAGTATGTCTCGGTACAGCATGCTATGTAAGAGGCGCACAGTTGATTATGGACAAACTGACAAAAGAATTAAATGTTAAGGTAGGTGGAACCACACAGGATAATTTATTTACTTTTGAAGCTACTCGTTGTTTGGGTTGCTGCGGCCTTGCTCCTGTTATGATGATAGACCAAGACGTCTACGGAAAATTAGAGCCGAAAAAAATACCTGAAATTCTGGCAAAATATAAGTAGGGGGTTATTATGAAATCATTGGAAGAATTAAAAAAGTTAAGAGATGAATCAATTAAGAATATTGAAATGCGAAATACCGATAAGGATGTGCGTGTTGTGGTGGGCATGGCAACCTGCGGAATATCTGCCGGAGCAAGACCTGTTTTAGCCACATTTGTAGAAGAAGTAGCAAAACGAAATTTGAACAATGTGTCGGTTGTGCAGACCGGTTGCATAGGAATGTGTACTTATGAGCCAATAGTTGAAATCTATTCTCCAGGTAAGGAAAAGGTAACTTACATTCATGTTGACTCTGAAAAAGCAAAAAGAATTGTGTCTGAACATTTGGCTAATAACAGAGTTGTAGTTGAATATACAATAGGCTCAGAAAATTAACGGTAGAAAGTGAGGATGGTTATGAAAATTTTCAGATCTCATGTGTTGGTTTGCGGTGGAACGGGCTGTAGTTCTTCTAATTCTGCTCAAATTAGACAAAGATTTATTGATAAAATAAAAGAAGTAAATTTAGATAATGAAGTACAGGTTATTGGTACCGGCTGCTTTGGTCTTTGTGAAGCGGGTCCGGTTGTAATTATATATCCTGAAGGTTCATTTTATGCTCGAATGACTGTTGACAGAGTTGATGAAATAGTTGAAGAGCATTTATTAAAAGGAAGAATAGTCACAAAATATTTATATGATGAAAGTGTAAAGGAAGAAAAATTAAAAGCTTTAAGTGAAGTGAACTTTTATAAAAAACAAAAGAGAGTTGCACTTCGTAACTGCGGACTAATAAATCCCGAGAATATTAACGAGTGTATAGCAAGGGACGGTTATATGGCACTTGGCAAGGTTCTTACGGAAATGACTCCCGATGAAGTTATTAAATTAGTCAAGGATTCAGGGTTAAAAGGAAGAGGCGGAGCCGGCTTTTCGACAGGAATGAAATGGAGCTTTGCAGCACCAAACAAGTCAGACCAAAAATATATAATATGCAATGCTGACGAAGGTGACCCGGGAGCATTTATGGACAGAAGTGTTTTGGAAGGGGACCCGCATGCAGTATTGGAAGCTATGGCAATAGCAGGTTATGCAATTGGAGCTACAAAAGGATATATTTATGTAAGAGCAGAATATCCTATAGCAGTTCGCAGATTGAAAATTGCAATAGAACAAGCTAGAGAATTAGGTCTTTTGGGCAAGAATATATTCGATTCGGGTTTTGATTTTGACATAGAATTAAGGCTGGGAGCAGGTGCTTTTGTCTGTGGAGAGGAAACAGCCTTGTTACAGTCATTGGAAGGCAAAAGAGGAATGTCCAGAAATAAACCGCCATTTCCTGCTAACAAAGGGTTGTGGGGAAAACCTACAGTAATAAATAATGTTGAAACATTAGCAAATATCCCTCAAATTATACTCAGGGGACCCGAATGGTTTAAAAGTTTCGGTACCGAAAAATCACCGGGTACAAAAGTATTTGCCTTAGGCGGAAAAATTAATAATACCGGCCTTGTGGAAGTACCTATGGGTACTACTTTAAGGGAGGTTATTTATGATATAGGCGGCGGATGTCCTAACGGCAAAGAATTTAAGGCAGTTCAGACAGGAGGACCTTCAGGCGGATGCCTCACCACGAAGCACTTAGATACTCCAATAGATTATGATACTCTTACTGCAGCCGGCTCTATGATGGGCTCCGGTGGTATGATCGTAATGGATGAAGATAACTGTATGGTTGATATTGCAAGATTTTTCCTTGATTTTACGGTTGATGAATCCTGCGGCAAATGTACTCCTTGCAGGGAAGGTACAAAGCGAATGCTGGAAATTTTAAATAAAATTACAGAAGGAAAAGGCACAATGGAGGATCTTGATAAGTTAGAAAAACTTGCTATTAATATCAAGGAAACTTCACTTTGCGGTTTAGGTCAAACTGCACCAAATCCTGTATTATCAACATTAAAATATTTCAGAGATGAATATGAAGCCCATGTTAATGAAAAACGCTGCCCGGCAGGTGTTTGCCAGTCACTTTTGAAATATTTTATCACCGCGGATTGTAGAGGATGTACAAAGTGTGCGAGAATATGTCCTGCAGGAGCTATTGAAGGTAAAGTAAAAGAAGTTCATGTAATTAATCAGGATAAGTGTATTAAGTGTGGTGCTTGTATGGATGCTTGTACGTTCCATGCAATTATCAAGAAGTAGAAAGGCTGGTGCAAATATGGATAAAGTAAATCTAACTATAAACGGAATAGAGGTCAGCGTACCGAAAGATTATACAGTGCTTTTGGCAGCTAAGGAAGCAGGTATTGACATTCCTACCCTTTGCTATTTAAAGGATATAAATGAAATAGCCGCATGCAGACTATGTATTGCAGAAGTTGATATAAAAGGTGTTCCGATGAGAAACCTGCCTGCAACCTGTGTGCTTCAAGTACAGGAAGGTATGAATGTAAGGACGAATACAAAAAGAGTAAGAAATGCCGTTAAAATGAATTTAGAGTTGATACTTGCAAATCACAACAGAGAATGCCTCACCTGTCTGAGAAATGGTACCTGTGAGTTGCAGAAGCTTTGTGATGAGATGAATATCAGTGACATAGAATATCAAGGTACAAAGAGAGAAGCAAAAATTGATAATTTGTCCTATTCCATTGTAAGAGATACAAGCAAATGTATTCTTTGCGGAAGATGCGTAAGCACCTGCAGAGATGTACAAGGAATAGGAATTTTGGATTTTACAAAGAGAGGATTTGTTACAGAAGTTGCTCCCGCATTTGATTACAGTATGAAGGATGTACCCTGCGTATATTGCGGACAGTGCATTCAGGCATGTCCGGTGGCGGCTTTGAGAGAAAGATCCTATATCGATGACGTATGGGATGCAATAGATGATCCCGAGAAATTTGTTGTAGTGCAAACTGCACCGGGGGTTCGTGCATCACTTGGAGAAGAATTCGGGTTGCCTGTCGGAACAGATGTTACCGGCAAAATGGTAGCAGCACTTAGAAGAATCGGTTTTGACAAAGTATTTGATACAAACTTTTCAGCAGACCTTACAATATTAGAAGAAGGTACAGAGCTGTTAAACAGAGTTAAAAACGGCGGCAAGTTGCCCATGATAACATCTTGCTCCCCTGGATGGATTCGTTTCTGCGAATTCAATTATCCTGAATTCCTGGATAATTTATCAACATGCAAGTCACCTCAGCAAATGTTTGGTGCCATGGTGAAGTCATACTATGCTGAAAAGGCAGGAATAGATCCTAAAAAGATATTCTGTGTATCAGTAATGCCATGTACATCAAAGAAGACTGAAGCAAACAGACCCGAAATGGAAGTAGAC
Source organism: Clostridiales bacterium (assembly GCA_003483345.1). GTDB lineage: Bacteria > Bacillota > Clostridia > Tissierellales > Sedimentibacteraceae > Sedimentibacter. The sequence goes on from DMWH01000141.1 coordinate 23,923, forward strand.
GGACTGAGGGATGTGGATGTTTCACTTACTACAAGAGAATTGGGAGATATGATTAAACAAGCAAGAATTAATTTTGTTAACCTTCCTGATGAGGAACCTGACAGCATATTAGGCGAATATACGGGAGCAGGTGCAATCTTCGGCGCAACAGGCGGAGTTATGGAAGCAGCCTTGCGTACGGTTGCAGACATACTGACAGGTAAGGATCTGGATAATTTTGAGTATCAAGGAGTAAGGGGTCTTGATGGTGTAAAGGAAGCATCGGTAGTACTACCTATTGACGGAAAGGATACTGAAATTAAAGTAGCGGTAGCACACGGAACAGCCAATGCTGCTAAAGTTTTGGATGCAGTGAAAAAGGGTGAAAAAAATTATCATTTCATAGAGGTTATGGCATGTCCCGGAGGATGTGTGCATGGAGGAGGCCAGTCTCACGTATCGGCCAAGAAGAGACTTGATGTTAATCCGAAGGCAAAACGTGCGGATGCATTATATGAGCTTGACAAATCCCTGCCACTTAGGAAGTCGCACAAAAATCCTGAAGTAATAAAGCTGTATGAAGAATTTTTGAAGGAACCCAACAGTCATGTTTCCCACAAGTATCTTCACACCCATTACTATAAGCGCGATTCCTATGCAACACAGGAACAGGAAGAATATGATAAGCTAATGGAAAAATTAAAATAATATAACCAAAAAAATATTCTCTGCAGACAGCAGGGAATATTTTTTTGTATTATTTTCATTATAATCATATTGTGTTATAATTAATCAAAAAGTTAATAACTTAACGGTTATATGAATAATGGATATTTCATTGGGATGTGAGGCAGACCTATAGCGGCTTGCACTTATGATATAATAAATTAATAAGAGTAAAGGAAGCAGGAGATAGATGATTATAAAAAACGGAAGAGTAATAGACCCGCAATCAAAAATGGACGAAATTGCCGACATTTTGATTGAGGAAGGCATTATCACAAGGATACATAAGAATATTAATATAAAAGACGAAGTTATAAATGCTGAAGGTAAAATAATAGCTCCGGGATTAATAGATGTGCATGTGCATTTCAGGGAGCCGGGATTTGAATATAAGGAAGATATATTATCAGGCTCAAAAGCAGCTGCAAGAGGCGGTTTTACAACGGTAGTATGTATGGCTAACACTTC
>DMWH01000141.1:25242-28984 GCA_003483345.1 Clostridiales bacterium
GAGGACCCTTGCTTTATAGACAGTCCGGGAATAAATGAAGGCAAAATATCCGAAAAGCTTGGTATTAAGGGAGCATCTCATCTTGCTGAAGATGTAATGGTTGCAAGAGATTGTATTATAGCATTGGAAACAGGTGCAAAAATTAACTTTCAACATATAAGTTCAGGTTTATCGGTTGACATAATTAGGTGGGCTAAGTCAATGGGGGCAAATATTAGCGCGGAAGCTTCACCTCATCATTTTTCCATGACGGAAGATGATATACTTCAATTTAATACAAATGCAAAAATGAATCCCCCATTGAGAANNGAAGAAAAGAATAGAGAATTCATCAAGGCTCCCAGCGGAATAATCGGTTTGGAAACCGCATTATCCGTTGGTATTACATATTTAGTAAGAAATAAGCATCTTACATTAATGCAACTTTTAGAAAAATTAACTGTAAACCCTGCAAAACTGTATAATTTGCAGTCAGGAATTAAAGAGGGCAATAAGTGTGATTTGGTAATATTTGACATGGACGAAATGTGGATTGCCGATGAATTTTATTCTAAATCAAGGAATTCTCCATTTATAGGCAGAGAATTATGCGGTAAGGTTAAATACACCATTTGTAACGGGAAGGTTGTTTACAAAGATAAATAATATCCAAACGCTGTAATTTACATATAATGAAATTGAAAATAAAAACAGCAGGTGATATTATGATATATTTAGATAATGCAGCTACAACATTTCCTAAGCCTTCATCAGTATATAAAAGCGTAATGAGAGCAATGACCGTCTACGGAGCAAATCCCGGCAGAGGAAGCCATGCAATGGCAATTGAAGGTGCCAGAATTATTTATGAAACAAGAGAGCTCTTAGCCCAGCTTTTTAATTTAGATGACCCGATGAAAGTAATATTTACTTTTAATGCGACAGACAGTTTAAACATTGCAATAAAGGGTATTTTAAATTCGGGAGACCATGTTGTTACTACTGAAATGGAGCATAACTCTGTTTTAAGACCTATTAAGGAATTGGAAAAATCAGGAGTAGAAAATACAATTGTAAAATGTTCTCCGGACGGAACAATAAATTTAAACGATTTGGAAAGTGCAATAAAAGAAAATACTAAATTAATCGTTACAACTCATGTTTCAAATCTAACAGGTACCATTTTTCCCATTGAAGAAATTGGAAAAATATGTAAAAAACATAATATACTGTATCTATTGGATGCTTCACAAAGCGCAGGAGTTTTAAATATAGATTTAAAAAAATACAATATTGATTTTCTGGCAGCGCCCGGTCATAAGGGATTGTTAGGTCCTCAAGGGACGGGAATTCTTTTGATAAATAACGAAACAGAAATGAAACAATTAAAAGAAGGCGGCACCGGCAGCCGGTCAAGCAATTTAGAGCATCCGGATTTTTATCCCGATAAATTAGAAGCAGGCACACATAACTTGCCGGGTATTGCCGGATTAAATGCCGGAATTAAATACATTTTAAACAGAGGCATAGAATCGATTTACAGCCACGAAAAAAAACTTCTTGAAATATTCATTGCAGAAATAAGGAAAAACCCTAAAATCAAAATATACGGTCCGGAATGCATTGAACTAAGAAGCGGTGTTGTTCCTGTTAACATTGATGGAATGGATTCTTCCGAGGTTGCAAATATTTTAGATTTGGAATATAAAATTGCAGTAAGACCCGGTCTCCATTGTGCTCCGCTAGCTCACAAGGCTATTGGAACAGAAAAAATAGGCGCCGTCAGATTTGGAGTAGGTCCTTTTAATAAAAGCACGGATATTATGGCTGCTGCAGATGCATTAAATAAGATTTCTGAACAAATAGGCAGGGGGGTGCAATAAGAAAATGTCCTCAAATTGGAGGAATATACCTTAATTGCAAATGTCCAGAAACGGATAAACATGCTTTTATTGTGGAAATATCACAAATTTAAGAATTAATTAATGTAATTTAATAAAAAGTTTGGTATAATTGATTAACAAAATTTTACAGGGTGATATATGAAAAAGTTAATATTATTAATTGCAATAATTATAATTTTTGTAGTTGCCTTTCTTTCTTCTCCTTATTTTAAAGATTTTTTGGATGCACTGGATGAAAATAAGGTTTATAAGATTGAAAATATTAAAACAACAGATATTAATACACTTGAAGAGTTTAAGTTTTTTGGCAGGGGTATAGTATCATATAATAATCAAAAAATAGTTTATACGGATTTCAATAATAAAATTTTATGGGAAAATCAAAACAAGGAATTCTCTAACAAAGTATTTGTTACAGACAAGTATATTTTCAGGCAAACAAATAACAATATAATGTTGCTGGATAATAATAATCAGGAGTTTATAATAGCTGAAATTGAAGGGAATATTATAAATGTTTCACGTGAAAACGGAAAGACGGCAATAATAGTAAAAGGAAATGGACAATCCCTGTATATATTGAACGAAAATAATGAAGTAGTTGTGGACAAGAAAGAATTCCAAGATATAATAACCGGTATATCCATCAGTGATAAATCCGAAGCATATTCACTTATAACTTTGACTTTTGACAATGGAAATCCCGTCAATACATTATATTATAATCTTATAGATGATGTGGAATTGTGGAATTCATCAATATCAAATGAAATTCTTCTTAAAATAAAAGTAGTAAATAACAATGTAATAGCTGTTGGAACAGAAAATATATATTTTTATAATAATAACGGAAAATTAATGTGGAAGAACAGTATATATAATAGAATACTCGATTATGAAATATTACAGGATAGAATTAATATATTGTTTGAAAAGGGCGAATCTACAGAATTAATATCTTATAACTTTGAAGGTAAGGTTATTGAAATACAAGCAGCCCCTTTCGGTGTCCACAAGTTGAAAATAGTTGATAATAAAATTTTGGTTTATAATAATAATTCTATTTATTTACTTCACAGTAATAAAAGCGATAAAATATTCGAGGAATTTGAAAGTTTTGAAGATTTCTTGATTGAAGGAAATACCATTTATATTCTATTTAAAAACAAGATTATGTCAGGACAAATAAAATAAATTAAAAGGGGGAACTAGCGTGATAATTGATGTTATTATACTAATATTTACAGGATACTTGTTTTTCCAAGGGTACAGGAAGGGATTCATATTAACGGTCTTTGATACATTAGGCATGATAATTTCTTTTTTCTTAAGCAAAAGGTTTTATTATATTGGTGAAGATTTTTTACTAAACAATACAAAGCTTTTTGTAAAACTGCATGATTATTTTGAAGTGAAACTTTCACCAAGCGCATTTAATAATCTTAGTAAAATTCCCGTTGAGCTGCAGAAGTTTGTAAATAACATAATGGCAAGCGAAACGTCGGATACCTTTGCTATTTTTGTAGATAATTTAAGTCTTTTAATAATAAGGTCGATAAGCTTTATTGTAACCTTCTTATCAATATATGCTATACTGCTTATTCTATCATTCATTGTAAATACAGTAATGAAACTGCCTTTATTGAATCTAGCCAACAGACTGTTTGGAGCACTAATGGGAATAGTAAAAAGTGTTATGCTTTTATATTTGATTTTCGCCCTAGCTACCCCCTTAATAAGTTTTATGCATGACAAACCATTAGCTCAATCGATTTTGAATTCTAAATCAAGCAAAATATTTTATGAAAACAATATTATACTTAATTATTTGTCATATAAAGGTTTTTACGAAAATTAAC
>DMWH01000023.1:0-523 GCA_003483345.1 Clostridiales bacterium
TAAAGTTTGATGATGATATGAATAAATGGATAAGTTTTTCGGAAAGGTATGGCAATCCCTTTTCCATAATATTATTTGATATAGATGGTTTTAAAGATATAAATGATAAATATGGGCATTTGGCAGGTGACAGTGTAGCAATAAAAATTGCTGAAACAATTAGTAAGTCGATTAGGGATACAGATATTTTTGCCAGATGGGGCGGGGATGAATTTGTGCTTCTTCTGCCAAATACAGATGTTCAGGAAGCAGAAAATATGGCTGAACGAATGAGAGATTGTATCAGTAATAACTTGTGCGACCCGATAAGTAATATTACTTGCAGTTTTGGTGTAGCAGCTTATGAAAAAAATGATACGACTCAATCATTGCTTAATAAAGCAGATAAATTACTTTTACAAGCTAAGGCAAGCGGGAAGGATAGAGTCGTGAGCATGGATAGCTGTACTGCTCAGAATTAGGAGGTCTTTATGTTTTTTATTGCAGGTATATATACAAAAAGAGAAGAATTAGATTATTATGA
>DMWH01000023.1:571-930 GCA_003483345.1 Clostridiales bacterium
ACTTGCTGCAACAGCTTGTATTTAATAACAAACAAAGAAAAAGGACTAATGATGGAAAGAGGACAAGGACACAATGTTTTTTTGAAAGATACAGACATAACGCTAATCCATAAAGGAATATGTGAAAATACATGCCCCAACTGCGGCTTTAATGTAAGCGAAGAGCATAAATATTGCCCAAACTGCGGGAATAAACTATAAAAGGGAAAACAACATCTATTAATTATAATAGAGGAGCAGTATTGTATCAATACCGCTCCTTTCAATCAATTGTTATCAAGCTTTATTTCAGTAATTTTTCTCTTTAATTCCTCAATATTTCTTAAGGAATCGGTAATTTTGCTGAAAACTTCCGCTAA
>DMWH01000023.1:992-2723 GCA_003483345.1 Clostridiales bacterium
ATTGCCTTGCCTATTTTGTTTAAGAATGCCATGGTTAACCCCTCCAATCAAATATATTGTTATTTATATACCTTATATTTCTTTTTTTAAACATTTATGATGAAAACTTTATATACTTATTTTATACTAATGTGAATTATTTTCAATCACCCTGAGGGTGATTTAACAGATAACTTGTAGTGTTGTTGCAAAATACGACAAAGCAAGGATTAAGTCGCGTCAAAAATATTTTTTATTAGCGCCAAATTTCGACACATTTTTACGATTTAGCAATTTATAATGATTACGTTTGTGACCTTTTTTGATTTTATTATATTTTTTATGATAAAAATCTAAATAATTTGTATGGTAATTAATAGCGGGGGGAGGTGATAATATTGCAACAAGACAAAGTAATTGTAATGCCTTTTTTAAGCAACAGAAATATCGAAAATGCAGCAAGCAAATTGAATGTAGCATATAAGGATGCAGAGGAAAATTTTCCTGAAGATAATCATAATGATGTATATTTGGAAATTTCAAATAAATTAAGCAATCTTATAAGTAATATTCATGGAGAAAGTCAGCTTATTGAGCTTTTTGCACAAGGTGGAAAAATTCCGGACAAAAAATATTTGACAAATGGGGTTAATGCAATACGACAAAATTGTTTAAAGATAACAAAGACTATAAATAATTTAATCGAATTGAGAAAACTTGAAAAGAAACAAACTTGTTTAGTGGTAAACTCTGTAAATATTGTCGAAATTATTGATAATATAGTTATTAACGCATCAAAGCATATCAAACAAGAAATAATTTTTGATACTAATATTGAAGAAAAATATATGTCATGTGATATCAATAAGCTTCAAAAAGCAATTCTAATTATTTTATCCGTAGCCGTCAGGTACTCCAACAAGAAGGAAATATTAGTTAATCTGAATGTTTTTGAAGATAATATTAATATTACTGTTTCATTTAATAATAATAGTAAGTTATTGAACTTCTTTATTCAAAAAATGGACAACCTTACGCCGGATAATTTAGATGAATTATCTTTGAGCTTTTATTTATGTAAATCATTAATTGCCCTGCATGAAGGAAGTATTTCTGTCGAAGGAAATTCTTATGAAACAATGTTTACTATAAAGCTTCCATGCGAAAATACAGATTCAATTAATTATTTGTTCATGCGAGACAATAAAAATGAATATTTGGCTGAGCAAATAGTAATAGAGTTTTCAGACTTGTATGAAATATAGACTGTCCGTATTGATTTTTGTCGTATTATCTGATATATTATTAAAAAAACGAAGAGGCAGAAATGGACAGTTTAAAAAAAATGATAATTGAGCAGGGTGAAGTGAGAGAAGGAAATATTCTTAAGGTGGATAGTTTCCTGAATCACCAGCTTAATCCCGAATTTTTATACCGGATGGGAGAGGAATTCCATAGACTTTTTAAAGATAAAGAAATAACAAAAATTTTAACGATTGAAGTAAGCGGAATAGCAGTTGCTTTAATGGCAGCTTTAATATTTAAAGTGCCCGTGGTCTTCGCCAAAAAAACAGTGAGCTTAAATTTGGATAAGGACATCTATACAAGCAAGGTTTTTTCATATACTAAAAATAAAGAATACAATATTATGATAAGCAAAAGGTATCTTGACAGTAATGATAAGATTCTGATAATTGATGACTTTTTAGCTGAAGGAAATGCAATTAGGGGTTTAATAGATGTAGCACAAAA
>DMWH01000119.1:0-2788 GCA_003483345.1 Clostridiales bacterium
TTTAAGCCTCGACATTCTGTAATTTATTTTTTCTTTAAGTTCCGCATATTGCGGATACTGTTTAAAAAAAGGCGTTAAACTTGAGTATGCCTCAAGCCTATTGCCTTCAAATATTGCTATTAATACTCTCATAATTTTTTTTTAAAGATGTTACAAATATACAACATCATTTTGATATTCCAACAATTATTTAAAGTTTTTTTGTAATTTATATCAAGTCTAAATAATTATATTATTTATTCAAAAAAGGTGCATATATATCATAGTTATACGCAAGGGCTACCATAGCGTTAATTGAGCCTTATGCGTTTCTAATCGTTTGCAAGCATTATCGTAATACTCCTTATCAACTTCATACGCTGTTAAGTCATATCCCAAATCCCAACAGGCAATAGCAATACTTCCACTCCCTAAATGGGTGTCAAGTATTTTGCTTCCTCTTTCAGCATAGTTTTCAAGTATCCATTTATACAACGCAACGGGTTTTTGTGTCGGGTGTATTCTGTCCTCTTTATTCTTCATATCCTGTTGTAGCATTCCGTTCCATTTCCAATCAAACATCCTTACGGCAGTTTTAAATGAAGTCCAAGCCAATTCACAATCGGCATTATTGTTTTTCCCGTTGCGTTTATTCCACACTAACCAGCAAGGTGTATCTTCTAAATTGGAAGCAAAATAATTGCCACCCCATACAATTTGATTTTTTGACACCCGCCTTAACTCATTCCAATATTCAATAGTTGGTTTTGAAAAATCCCAATCTTTTGGGGTGTACGCTTTTGCAGCAACCTTCTTTTTTACACCTCCAAGATTTACGGTATAAGAACCGCCAACTCTTGAATCTGCACTTGCACCAATCCCATAAGGCGGGTCAACTATTGCTAAATCAAATTGTTTGTCTGCCATTGCCTTTAATGCTTGCAAACAGTCTTCGTTGTAAATGGAAATCTGTGCCTTTTCAACCGCCCCAGCGTATAACAAGGGTTTTGCGTCAGGCGGGATGACGTGCAAACTTTCAACTTCTGTATTTCTATTTAACTTCATCTGTAATTCAACTTTTGTGTTTTAATTCCCGCCCGAACGCAAAGCCCTCGAACGTTAGCAACAATTATTCAGAAGCCCATTGCATAAAGTCTTTTTCAAGCTCTTCCTGTTGTATTGCTTCTACATTAGAAGCGTCTGACCTATGATTAAAAAATTCATGTAGCAAATTAGGTTGTCTATCAATTTCTTTTTTTAATTGATAGATTAAATTATACATCTGTTCCATGATTCTTGCATGATTAGCTGGGTGATGTCCTTCCCAACATTTCCCATCTCTTGCAAAATGTTCATGTTTAATTTCTTCAAATTCTTGTAACTGATAAGTTGTTTCAAATGTCATTTTAGCATTCATTTTAATTAAATTTAACAGGCGGTAACAGCAAGTTAGCGTAATGCTCACTGTTTAGCCAAATTGATACTTTGTTCGTTAATTCCGCACTACGCCAACTTGCGGACCGTTATAATTCTGTCTTTAGTGTTTGACAATATTTACAACTGTCAATCATTTCAATTTGATTGTTTTCGTCTTTATTTATTTCATCAGTTCCTTCTTTATCATTAAAATAATTAAGGCAAAGAGGACATTGATAATAAATTGTTGGTTCAGGTTGGTTCTCTAACCATTTGTCCATAATGTTCTCTATTATGACTACGCTATTCATTTTTTATGTTTTTTAGATCTATACAACAAATTTATTATATTAAGACTCATTTTGTTGGCTCTATAAGTAAGTTATGCCCCATTTAAAAAAGACTCGGATCACTTTGATAAAGTTTAATTCTTTTTGATGCAATCTCAAAGTATTGTTTATTCATTTCACAACCTATAAAGCCTCGTTTCTCTTTTGCACAGGCTTCGGCAGTTGTTCCACTACCCATAAAAGGGTCAAATATTACATCCCCTTCTTTGGTATTCTCTAAAATAAGCTTTCTCATTAGCTGTAAAGGTTTTTGGCTTGGGTGGTTGTAAAATGTATCTTTTGCATACGAAGCCGCTACGGTGCTATTTATTAAATAATGGTTGTAAACTTTATAAGCCTTGCCCCCATTGCGTTCATAAATAACTTCATACATTGAGCCAACTCCACATTTTTTATCCCAAATATGTTTAGCTGTAAAGTCTAAAGGGAAATCAACTTTAGCACTCCAAAATATTAATTGTCTGCAATCAAAGTTTTTGCACCAGTCAATTATGCCATTATAATATCCGTATTCATCAGCTAAATAATCGGGGTATGGTGGGTCTGTAATTATTGCATCAAACTTAATTTTAGGCAATATATTTTCAAACCTATCATTATAAAGTTGAATTAAAAACGGGGCATAACACTCGCTATAAGTAATGGCGGGTGTAGTGGGTGTTTTATCGTTTGTGCTTTCTATTGTCATTTGTTGTAATTTGATAGTGAGTAGTTCCAAAACCGCCACTACTCATAGCGGAAACGTTAAAAAAAATCAAAGAACGTTAAATAATTTTTTCTTTAAGTTCTAAATTGCCTGTCAAACGCCTGAAATTGTTTTCAGTTACAAGCAAGTAGCTGTAACGGTTATTGTGGAGTTGTTTTTTTTCTTTTACAACTTTCATTATTTTGTTAGTGAAATTAGCATAATTCCAAACCACTTGGCAACCTGCTGAAAAACTACCAATCCAATTAGCTACATAACCTAACTTTGTGCTATGGTTGTTTAAGCCTGTTGCATCATAATAGATTTTGCCTCCATAATCGACAATGCCGTTTTTATT
>DMWH01000119.1:2836-6111 GCA_003483345.1 Clostridiales bacterium
GCAGTGCCGTTCTTATTCAGCATTTTATTCAATAAATAGCCTTGGCCTGGTTCAGTTGTGCCTTTTTCGATAATTATATCCCACCTATCAATATTTTTCCAAAAATAAATAAAGAGGTCGTTAAATTCGCCTCGTGGAGTTCTTATACCCCAAATATTAAGTTTGCCGTAATCTAATATTTTAAAGCCTGAATTATAACTAAACTGCTTTAAGGTTTTGATGTTAATTAAGTTTTCTGGTATCATAATTTTTAGGTTTTATCAATTTTAAACAATTCGTGAGTATCAATATCAGTGTATATTTTTATAAGCCGCCTTAACTCTTCGCCTGCTACGGTTGCCATTTCGTAAGCTGATTTGTGTGTCATTTTCTCTTTAATTTGTAAATCAAACATTTTGTCCATAAGTACAGACATAAATATTTTTGTTGCTGCTCTTAATGCTTCGTTAGTAAATTCAGGCTTCGTGCCTTTGTAATATTCAAATTCATTTAAAGCCTGCTCAATTTCTAACAAAATCGGACTTAGTTTTTTACCTATCATAGTTTTTATTTTTTAAAATGGTCTTTCACCTTTAAACTCTTGTTTTGGTATTACTTTATTTTCTGCTTCATTATTATTTTCATACTCATCATAATCATAAAACTTTGTCATACCGTTATTATGAATAAAAGGCACTGTCCCAACTTTTCCATCTCTACGCTTAGCGATTATAATTTCACCGTAATTCTTTGGGTATAATGATTTATTTTTTGGGTTTACTGTTATATCATAATATGCAGGTCTGTAAAGCAATAAAACAGTATCGGCATCTTGCTCAATAGAACCTGAGTCCCTTAAATCTGATAATTGAGGCTTCTTATCGGTTCTACTTTCAACTTGTCTATTAAGTTGAAATAACATAATTACTGGAATATTTAGCTCTTTTCTTAATTTATGAAATTTGCTTGTTATTTTCCCAATTTCATTATTTCGGTTGTAATCATTCATTTCTAAAAGTCCACAATGGTCAATTATAATCATAGATAAGTCTTTGTGTTTATTCTTTGTAGCCCTTGCATCTCTACATATATAATCAGCATTAACACTGCCTTTGTCGTCAATAAAAATATTTAATTTTTTAATTTTTTCAGTAGCGGCTTGCGTTTCCATAAATTCGTCGTCGTTCATATATCCTGAACGGTAGCGGTCTATATCAGTGTTGCTTTCTGACATAATTAACCTATCAGTTAATCTTACTCCTGACATTTCGAGTTCATAAATTTTAACCGTACCTGTTTTTGCTGCCTGTTTTGCAAAATTTAACATTAAAGCCGTATTATGTGTTACCGTGCAATCCTCGAGTAAAAATAATTTATTACCATCTATTTCAAAACCATAATAATTATCTATTTTATCTTTTACCACTTTTATTCCTGTATGCTTAACTTCTCTAATACAATGACTTTGTTTAGCTTTTTTCCTGTTTATTTTAGTTGGAATATTGTGTAAATCGCCACTAATAAATAAACGCCAATATTCGCCAACAAAATTAATACTTTTAATTCCTTTAGTAACTTTTCTTATTGAAACTCTAAAACCCAAAGTATCGCATAAAAATTTTATTTGTTTAGCTAACTTTTCAGATTTTTGTATAATCTCAAAAACTCCCTCTTTATTGTTGTACCCATCGGTGTCAAGTAAGCCAGCTAATAATTCTAATCTGTTAGTTCGTGAATTTATTAAATAATTTTCAGGAATATGTTTATTTTTCAATAAATTAAGTTTTCTTAATTCTTTAACTAAACTATATCCTGAACCACGTTTTTTTCTTGAAATTCTCATAACGTTACATTTTTTGGCATCGTGTGTAATATTAAAATTTAACCCAGCAATATCAGCGTATTTTTTTAAATAGTTTTCTAATTCAATATCATTTTTAGATATTCTGCAATCTCTTGAATTACCATCACCTAACCAAACTCCTAATAAATATGGAGGTATTTCTGTATGTTTTTCAGTAAATTCTACGCCTGTTTTCCAGCCTTTATAATTACTTTTAAACTTATCACTACTGTTATTGTAGTCATTAACAGATATGTTTAATATGTCGCCTTTTTTATGTTTATTATCATTCCTACTTCTTTTTAATGAAAGTATATGACTTCCATTAACTCTATATGTAATGCCTTTGTTTTGATAAACATAGTACATCATTTCTTTGCCTGTTGTTGTTGACAATACGTTTCTTGGCGTGCTGTCATCACCCATTAGTTTATCTCCAATTTTTATATTTTGTACTTCTTTAATCGAGCCGTCAAACATTAATATTTTAGTGCCATATCCTAAACATTTGCCCATACTTGGACGAGCCGCAACCACAATTGTTTCAGGAATAAAACCACCAGTCATTTTATCTAAGTTCTTTAAACCTGTTGAAATTCCAATACATTTATTGCTTCTAACTGACAATATTCTATCAATTGTTTGTTTTTCGGCTTGGTCGGCATACTCCGAAATGTGTATATTTTGCCCGTTTTGATAAATATTTTGTGCCTTTGTTAGCTCTCTTTCAGCTTCGTCCATAAGATCAAAAATATCATTACTGTCATCGAAACATTTTTCATATAAATTTGCCGTTACTGATATTAGTTTTCTTTGCAAGTATTTTTGTAGCAAAATAGCGCAATGAAATTCTATATTTTGTGCCGAAACAATACGATTAGTAAGCTGAGAAACATATAAAGCACCTCCAACGGCTTCGAGTTCATTAATTCTTTTTAGTTCGTTACAAACCGTTAAAATGTCAATTGGTAAGTCTTTATTGTTTAAATTTTCGCAAGCCAAATATATTTTTCTATTTGATTCTTTATAGAAAACGTCTGAATTAATTTTGTCGTTTGCAATTTTGAATGCGTTTTTTTCTAACATAACTGCTCCGAGTACTAACTCTTCTATATCTGTTGCCTGTGGTGGTATTTTACTATTTTTTAACATAATGATTTTTCTTTTTTGTTTAAGTAATTAATGAAATGTTCTTTTAGTTTGTTGTAGCCTTTAAAATAAGTGTCTTTTTGAATTTGTGTTTTTAAAAATTCATCTAATTCAATTTTAAAATAATTAACATCTGATATTTTGCGAAGCATACAAGTTGTTTCTATCCAGCTTTGCGAATTTATTAAAAACTCTTTCCAAATTAAATTTGCATATTCTTTTTTGGCTTCCGGTTCGAGTTTAAAATCTGATGGTATTCCATCTGCAATAAAAGAATAAAGAAAATCAAATTTATTTTCACCTT
>DMWH01000067.1:0-532 GCA_003483345.1 Clostridiales bacterium
GGCCATTTCATGTGATGCAATAATTATTTACGGTCAAAGATATGCACAATATGCAAGAGAGTTAGCTTCTATAGAGTCAAATTCGAAAAGAAAAGAAGAATTATTGTGGATTGCAAATAACTGTGACGTAGTGCCTGCTCATAAACCTGAAACTTTTGCACAAGCTTTGCAGATGTATTGGTTTGTGCACATAGGCATAACAACAGAGCTTAATACTTGGGACTCCTTTTCGCCGGGAAGACTAGACCAATATATTTATCCCTTCTATAAAAAGGAAAAGGAAGAGGGCACAATTGATTACCATAAGGCAAGGGAGTTGTTGGAATGCTTTTGGATAAAATTCAACAACCAGCCTGCTCCCCCCAAGGTAGGGATAACATTAAAGGAAAGCGGGACTTATACGGACTTTGCAAATATTAACACGGGCGGAATAAACCCCTATACGGGAGAAGACGGCGTAAATGAAATATCTTATATGATACTTGACGTAATGGATGAGCTGAAGCTACTCCAACCAAGCTCAAATGTCCAG
>DMWH01000067.1:694-3169 GCA_003483345.1 Clostridiales bacterium
AGATATACAAATAAACAGATTGGGATAAAAACAGGAAACCCTGAAGATTTTAAGACATATGAAGAACTTTATAATGCTTTTGTAAAGCAGCTTAAATATATTATTGATATTAAAATCAGAGGTAATAACGTAATCGAAAAAATATTTGCAGAACATATGCCTTCAACATTTATGTCTGTGCTGACCGACGGATGCAAGGAAAGCGGTAAGGATTACAATGCAGGAGGCTCAAAGTATAATACCAGATATATTCAAGTTGTAGGAATAGCTACTATCACCGATTGTTTATCTTCAATTAAATACAATATATATGATAATAAAAGATTTACAATGGGTGAATTGTTAAAAGCATTGGAAGCAAATTTTGAAGGATATGCCGATATAAATAATTTGGTATTGAATCACACGCCCAAATACGGCAATGATGATGATTATGCTGATGATATAATGATAGATATATTCATTGACGTAAGAGATTTGATAAAAGGAAGAAAGACTGTGTGCGGGGGTACATATCAAATTGATATGCTTCCTACTACTTGCCACGTATATTTCGGCTCGGTAATGGGTGCTTCTCCAAACGGAAGGTTAGCAAAAAAACCTGTGTCAGACGGTATATCCCCCGAAAAAGGTGCAGATGTAAACGGCCCTACTGCGGTAATCAAATCATGCTCTAAAATGGACCATACATCTACGGGAGGAACTTTGCTGAATCAAAAATTTTCACCTTCATCCATAGCAGGCGAGGAAGGATTAGAAAATGTATCTTCACTAATAAGGTCATATTTTGAATTGATGGGTCATCACATTCAATTTAACGTAATTGATAAAAAGACTCTCTTAGATGCACAAAAACATCCGGAGGAATACAAGGATTTAATAGTCAGGGTGGCAGGTTATTCGGACCACTTCAACAATCTTGAAAAATCTTTGCAAGATGAAATAATTGAAAGAACCGAGCAGTCTTTCAATTAATGCTCACGCTGGGAGGAATAATGAAAACACTTTTTATAAACGGAAACATCCATACGATGGATGAAATATCACACGTAGATGCATTTGTGGTAGAAGGCAATAAATTTGTTTATGTAGGAAATCAGACCGGGGCAAGGGATTATTTAAAAAATGAAAGTTTTGATGAAGTAGATTTAAAGGGTTATTTTGTAATGCCCGGCTTTAATGATTCACACATGCACTTTATATATTATTCCAGAGGTTTGCAAAATGTTAATTTAACAGGGGTAAGAAGTATTGAAGAAATTAAAGAGCGCATAAAGAGAAAGCTTAATAAAAGAGAATATGGCGATTATTCCTGGCTTGAAGGAGAAGGATGGAATCAAGATTATTTTACGGATGAAAAAAGATTTCCAAATAGATTTGATTTAGATAGTGTTACCGGAGATGTACCTGCGTTGTTTGTGCGCGCATGCATGCATGTAGGAGTTTTGAATTCTGCAGCACTGAAGCTCTTAGGTTTAAATAAGGAAAAAGCCGAGGAATACGGGGATTTAATTGAAACAATGCCTGATGGAGAGCCAAACGGTGTTATCAAGGAAGATTTATTGTACATTGTAAAGACAAAAATTTCAAACATTAATTTAGAAACATTAAAAAATATAATAGAAGAAGCCCAAAATTTTGCTTTGGCACAGGGTATAACCTCAATTCAGACAGATGATATAGCATATACCACGGACAGGGACTATGAGTTATTGTTTCAGGCATTCAAAGAATTAGATGAAGAGGATAGACTGAAAATTCGCATAGGTGAGCAATGTATGATTTCTGACCCTGCTTTATTAAAAGAATTTTTTGAAAAAGGATATAACCAAGGATACGGTAACAATAGATACCGAGTAAATTGTATTAAGATTTTTTCAGACGGCTCACTCGGTGCAAGAACTGCAGCTCTCAAAGCTCCTTACAATGATGCTCCCGACACAAAAGGAATTTTAATATATACTCAGGATGAAATAAACGAACTTGTTCTAATATCTCACATGAATAATTGTCCTGTGGCAATACACGCAATAGGAGACAGAGGGATGGAAATGTCTCTAAATGCCATTGAAAATGCGCAGAAAAAGTACCCGGCCAATAAACTAAGACATGGAATTGTTCATTGCCAAATCACTGATGAGAAGCTTCTGAATCGAATGAAGGAATTAAATGTAATAGCTTTTGTTCAACCCATATTTATCGATTATGACATGAAAATTGTATATGACAGGGTAGGAAATGCATTGGCTGAAACATCTTATACTTGGAAAACAATGATTGATAAGGCAATCCATGTTTCTTTCGGAACAGACTGTCCGGTTGAAAGATTTGACACCATGCCGAATATTTATTCGGCGGTAGCAAGAAAAAATATTACGGGAGACGAAAAAAAGGTTTATTTGCCGAATCAAAAACTCACAATGGATGAGGCATTAAAGGCATATACAATTCAGGGAGCTTATGCATCAGGCGAAG
>DMWH01000148.1 GCA_003483345.1 Clostridiales bacterium
TAAATTGCCTCTGCAATTGCCATAGCCAATTCAGGATCTTTTGCAGCCATGTTGTATAAACCGCCATGAGCTTTAACATGCTGCAGCTGTGTTCCACAGCTTTTCGCAAATGCCCACAAAGCACCTATTTGATATTTCACATAGTTCTTTGCTTCCTCTTTTGTTACCTTCATTTCTCTTCTGCCAAATCCCATTAAATCAGGGAATCCGGGATGTGCGCCAATGCAAGTGTCTTCTTTAATAGCAAAATCAACTGTTTTTTGCATTACCATCGCATCTCCTGCATGCCATCCGCATGCAATATTTGCTGACGAAACGTATTTTAGGACTTCAGAATCCAAGCCTAGTTTATAATTTCCAAAACTTTCGCCAACATCACTGTTTAAATCTACTTTGTACAAAATTAATCACCTCCAAATAAATATTATGCAATTAATATGCCAAGATTATCTTTAATAATAATCTCCATATTTCAACAAAAAATAAAGAGTAAATAAATATTTGCGTGCGAATATGCACGTTTTGCCGAGCGATAGCGCCCTAGTTATTGATGTTCTATATATAATTCTACCAAATTATGCATTATTATCTGCATAAAAGTATTTTTCTATTCTCCTTTTAAAAGCAAATCTGCTTATACCTAGCATTTCCGCAGCTTTAGTATGGTTGTTGCTGCAATATTTAAGAGCTAGTTTAATATATTCAGCTTCCATTTCTGCAACTTCATTTTCCAAAGAAAAACCTCCTGAAAGCAGTTTACTGCTCATCTCATCTTGACTCGGCTTTGTAAATTCATTGCCTCCGCCTAAGGCACTTCTAATTTCTAAAGGCAAATCGCCGATATCGATATATTCGTTCTCTACCAATATTACAATTCTTTCAATAACATTTTTAAGCTCCCTGACATTCCCTTTCCATGAGTATAATAATAGTGCTTCTTTGGCTCTGTCAGTGAATCCTTTTATCTTTTTATTAAATTTACAGTTATATTCATATAAAAAATTATTTGCTAATACTAATATATCATCTCCTCTTTCACGTAAAAGAGGCAGATAAACAGGCACTACATTCAATCTGTAGTATAAGTCCTCTCTGAATTCTTTATCTTCTATGGCTTTTTCCAAGTTTTTATTTGTAGCGGCAATAATTCTGATATCTACTTCAATATCCTCTAGTCCACCGACCCTTTTAAATTTTCTTTCATCTAAAAACCTCAATAGTTTAGGCTGTACTTCCATGGGCATTTCTGCAATTTCATCCAAAAATACCGTACTTCCGTCAGCTATTTCAAGCAATCCCTTTTTTCTGTTGTTTGCACCGGTGAACGCATTTTTTTCAAATCCGAAAAGTTCACTTTCTATAAGCTGCTGAGGAATAGCACCGCAATTAAGTTTCAGCATGGCAGATCCTCTCCTTATGCTGTGATTATGAATATAAGAAGCTACAAGATCTTTGCCTGTACCGGTTTCACCCCTTATAAGGACAGTTACATTGTCGTTTTTTGATAATATATCAATTCTATTCATAACTTCATTCATAAGAGGATGGTTCCCTATTATAATTTTCTTATTTAATTCTTTCTCCTTTTCTTTCTCCAACAAATAAATTTTGTTTTGCAATTTTAAATTTTCTGTAATTCTTTTTATTAAAATTTCTACATCAATGAGGTCAAAGGGTTTGTTAATATAGTCAAAAGCGCCGAGTTTTATTGCTTTAACAGCAGTGTTGATATCACCATAGGCAGTCATAATAATAACCTCGACTTTTTTGTCTATTTTTTTTATTTTAGGCAAAATATCCAATCCGTTCTCACCTGCTAAACGCATGTCTAAAAAAACTATCTGAGGTTTATATTCTTTTACCTTTTCAAGAGCAATATGACCGGTTGCAGCAGTACTTATGCTATATCCCAAATCTTTCAGTGCTTCTTCCAAAGATAATCGTATAGTCTCTTCGTCGTCAACTATCAATATTCTAATTTTCATTACTACCTCCATTAATGGGAAACCTGATTATTACTTTAGTTCCTTCATTTACTGCACTCTGAATATCTATTTCTCCCCGATTGCCCATTACCAATTCATATACTACAGATAACCCAAGTCCTGTTCCTTGAGGGTTTGTAGTAAAAAAAGGATTAAATACCTTTGCTAAATCTTGTGATTGTATCCCACATCCATTATCATGAAAAATAACTTCAATAAATTTTTCTTTTTGTGAGCAATTATTAAAAGAAATATTTAAAGTACCTCCTTTATCCATAGCATAAAAAGCATTATTGATAATATTGATGAATATCTGCTCAGTTTGAGCCTTGTCCACATATGCAACAGTATTTTTGCAGTTATTATCAATATTTATTTTTATATTATTTTTTTTGGCAGTCTCCCCGATTAGATTTAACGACTTATCTAAAACTCCCATTAAATCTGTTTTTTCAATATTAGGAAAACTTGGCTTAGCAAAATTCAATAAATCAGTAATCAAATTATTAAGTCTGTCAATTTCAAAAAGTACTCCGTTAAGTAATTTTTTATTAGAAGCTATCATATCGTTATCCTCTTTGCATAACCTGTTTTTTAAAACTTGGATACTTGTTTTCATGCCTGCCAAGGGATTTCGTACTTCATGAGCAATACCTGATGCGAATTGGCCTATGGTAGTTAATCTATCCAATGTGCTCATGCTGTTTTCGATTCTTTTTCTTTCGGTAATATCGTTAAAATTGCATATAGCTCCGCTGATAGACCCATCTCCTCCTATCAAAAGAGAAGTTGTAACATCTATATATTTTTTATTTCCATGCTCATCATCAAAAGCAAGGATTTTATTTATTTTCATCTTTGTATTTAATGTTTCCATTATTTGTTCATGCAAACATTCCTTGACAAGACCGATTTTCTCGGCTGCGGGAATCAGTAAATTTTCTGCGGTCTGATTTATTGATATTACACTGCCATGCTGGTCAGCAGTTACTATTCCTGCTGATACGTTTCTTAAAATATCTTCGTTGAATTTGGTTGCTTCAATTAATCTGTCTGTATTGTTTTGCACAGTATCGAGCATATTGTTAAAAGCATCAGCCAATGTTCCTATTTCATCATTTCTGTCTATTTCTATCCTATCTTTATAAATTCCGTCAGCAACGATTTTATTACAGTGTTCAGCCAGCATTTTAATCGGTTTTGATATATTGTGCGTAATGAATATTGATGCATGCATAGAAAATACAAGGGCAATTAATGCAACTAAGATTATATATTGTTGACTTTCCATTACTTCAATTAATAAGTTATCTCTATTTAAGCCGTATGCTATTACCCAATTCCACTTATCATACTTTTGATATGTAAAAATATAATTGCCTACAGATATTGACTCCGGTCCTTTATTTAATTCTTCATTCATAAATTCTTCAATGAAGTTATTATTCAGGACAGTATTTAACAAAATTTCATCATCATCATCGCTGAAAATAATCAAATTGTTTTTGCCCAGGTCTTTATAAAAATTAATAATAAAATCTTTTGCTCCAATTTCATCCTTTATGTCATCATTAACTTTTTCAATAGTAAGAATCATCTCTTCTAAATTACGGTATGAAATATTTATATGATTATCCAACAATAAATTATATCCATTAACAACAAATACAATAACAATTATTAAAATTGATACCATCAATATAATAATAAAAGGAATGAGTATCTTTTTTTCAATACTGTTTCTCATAATTTTTGCCTTCCCTTTTTACGAGCGTATTCACATGATTATAACTGAAATCAAAATGCTTTCTCTAAATCATTTCTACTATGATTACACAATTACCATAATAAAAGAATTCAACAATAAATAATAGAATCCCGCCTATATATCGGAAATGTAGCATTACACTACACTTCCAATAAGAGGATTCTATTATATTGTACCATAAAGTAAGACTAAAGAAAATATTTTTATAGAATAACAATACCTTGTTATTTTGTTATTTTTTCCAAACCTCTCATGTAATCCCTCAAGACATTAGGAATAGTCACTGTACCATCTTCATTCTGATAATTTTCAAGAATAGCGGCAAATGTCCTTCCCACAGCAAGTCCGGAGCCGTTTAGGGTATGAATATACTCTAATTTACCTTTTTCTGCAGGTCTAAACTTGATATTGGCTCTTCTAGCTTGAAAATCTTCAAAATTCGAGCAAGAAGAAATTTCAACATATCTGTTGTAGCTTGGCATCCATACCTCCAAATCATAGGTTTTGGCTGAGCTGAAACCGATATCTCCCGTACATAGCTCTACAACCCTGTAAGGAAGACCTAATCCCTTTAAAATTTCTTCAGCAAAATTTGTCAGTATTTCAAGCTGGTTATAAGAATCTTCAGGTTTGGCATACATAACCATTTCAACCTTATCAAATTGATGATTTCGGATTAGGCCTCTTGTATCTCTCCCGGCAGAACCTGCTTCTGCCCTGAAACATGGCGTATAAGCAGTCATATACATTGGAAGGTCCTTTTCATCCAGCACTTCATTTCGGTATATATTTGTTACGGGAACTTCAGCAGTAGGAATTAAATAATATTCCCTTTGATTAAGCTTAAACATGTCTTCTTCAAATTTAGGAAGCTGTCCTGTTCCTATCATACTGTCCCTATTTACCATAAAGGGAGGAGAAATTTCCGTAAAGCCGTGGTCTAAGGTGTGCTTGTCAAGCATATATGCAATAATTGCCCTTTCCAATCTTGCTCCTTCTCCCTTGAACATTGAAAAACGAGTGCCCGTAATTTTTGTTGCCCTTTCAAAATCAAGAATATCCAAGTCTACGCCTAAATCCCAGTGAGCCTTTAATTCAAAATCAAACTTTCTCGGCTCCCCCCATCTTCTTATTTCCTTGTTGTCTGCATCTGAAGCACCGACAGTTATGTCGGGATTTGGAGTGTTTGGAATATTCAACAGCTCTTCTTCGATTTTCTCATCAATTTCTTTTACCTGGCCATCCAGAACCTTTACTTTTTCCGCCAATTCTTTCATTTTTTGAAGAATTTCCGTCACATCTTTTCCTTCTTTTTTGAGAAGAGGAACCTGTTTAGATACTTTGTTCTGCTCTGCCTTCATGTTCTCCACTTCAACAAGTTTTTCTCTCCTCGCTTTGTCTAATGCAAGAACCTTATCCAAACTAAGTTCGGAATTTCTTCTTTTCAACAGTTCTTCCACCTCATTAGGGTTGTTTCTTATTCTTTTGATATCTAACATTTTTTACCTCCATAAATAAAAACTCCCGCCTCTTTAGAGACGAGAGATACTCGCGGTGCCACCCTAATTATTATACTAATGGGGGGACATTCCTTCATCCCCGGAGACTTTCCCTAAACAGAAGGTGTGTCCCCATTCCTCTGTATAATCACTTTTAAAAGTTAACGCCTTCAACGTCTAAGTTTTTTACCCTTAGATACTCCGGAACGGATTCAACAACTATTATACCGGCTCGCACCACCCGTCGGCTCTCTTAAATAAGTCGCTGTTTACTGCTTTCCTTCATTGTTTATATGGATAATATAATAACATTATAACTTTGTCAAGCTTTATTTAATGGATTGAAGGCGATATTATGCACAAGACTTCTGACACATCATCATTTTTATTGTAATACATATGATTGTTGTTTTCAGGAACAATTATGCTGTCTCCCTTTGATATTGTGTATATTTTTTCTCCTACATGACACTCTATTTCCCCCTGTGTAACAAAAATATACTCTTTAGATTCATGTGTTATACTATGATTGCTTATCCATGTTTTTGGTTTCATTTTAAACAGAAAGGCTTCAAACTCCGATTGTTTATGGCTATTTTTCAATATTGGCGTAATAAACTCAAGTTCCACATTAATATTGTTCAATTTAACTTTAGTTCTTTCTTCTTTTGGTATTGTTATAACATCATTGGAAGATTCCTCCGAAAATAATACTGAAAGAGGTACATCCAATGCATCNNACGTTAATTTTCTCTGACAATTCAACAATCGTCATATTTTTATTCTTTCTAATATTCCTGATTTTTTTCCCTATCATTATAATACCCCCTGTACGGCTTATACTAATATTATACACTAAATAAAACTTATGTCACGTAAATTTTCACATTTTATACCATTAAATGGTATATTAAAATGCATTGTAGTTTATGCTCTTGTTTTAATGATAGCAGCAAAGACAAATATTTATTATTATAGAAAGTTGGATTTTTGCTTTTCATATACTGCTAATTATGATATAATTATCTATTAATACTTTGTAATTATTCAATTATATGCATAAGGGGATATGAAATGGCTGATAACAGAGTGTATTTGGAAGAAATAAAATATTTGGATGAAATTATAAATTTGTTAAAAAATAAGTTGGAATATGAAAAAAACCAACTTGAAAATAAAAAATCCGATTTAATTGAGTCAAGAAGAGAAATGTGGGAAAATACAACCCATTCATCTGCCGATTTTGATAAACTAACTGACCTTAATCAGTATTTGAGNNCCTTATTTTGCAAGAATTGATTTCACCGAAGAAGGATATGATGATATTGAAAAAATATATATAGGTCTTTTTAATTTAATGGACGATGAAACCCATGAAATTAAAATCTATGATTGGCGTGCACCCATATCCGGCCTATATTACCGAAATGAAGTAGGTCCTGTAGAATACAAAGCTCCTGCCGGATTAATAAAGGGCTATGTTTCATTAAAACGGCAATTCAAAATTACAAAAGGTAAAATGGAATACTTCATTGACAGCAACATTAACATCCTTGATGAAATGCTGATGGTTGCTCTATCAAAAAATATGACCTCCAAAATGAAGACAATAGTAGAAACAATACAAAAACAACAGGACTTAATAATAAGAGACCTGTATAACGACTTATTGGTTGTACAAGGGGTTGCAGGCAGCGGCAAGTCATCGGTGGCGCTGCACAGAATTGCATATTTGATGTATCAAGGGTTAAACTTAAAACTAAGAGCCAATAATGTTATAGTTATTTCACCTAATCCGTTATTCTCAAAATATATATCAAATGTTCTACCTGAATTGGGAGAAGAAAGTATCAATGAATATACTTTTGAAAATATATTTCATAAACTATTTGGAAATAAACTATCCATGAAATCAAAAAGTGAAAACTTTGAAAATATTATTACTGCAGAAACTGAAGAACAAAGGAATTTTCTGAGGTCATACGATGATTTTAAAGGCTCATTTGTTTTTTCAAAAATTATAGATAGATTTATAGAATATTATGAGCATAAGCTTATAAATTTTGAAGATGTTTATTACAACGGAAAAATAATAGAAAAACGCGAGCTTGCAAAAGCTTTTCTGTTAAGCGGAAAACTTGATATGCCTACAGCCAAAAAACTTAAAATAATTGAAAGCCGAATATTGGAAAAGGTTCGTGAAAATAGGATTGAAAGGCGTAACAAAATTGAAAAAGCAGTAAATAAATTAAATAATCATGAATTTGAAATAATGTCTTTTACAAGATTGCTATCAGCTAAAGAAACCTTAGCTTTAACGGAAAGATTGAAGAAATTCACTGAATTTGATGTTTTCGAGCTTTATAAAAAGCTGTTTGCAGATATTATTTTATTTAAAAAAATTTCGAAAGGTCTTGAACTTCCGGAGAATATTGATGAAATAATAAGTTATACAAATACAACTTTAAGCGATTCGTACAATATTCCTTATGCTGATGGAATAGCTCTCACTTATATGAAAATCAAAGCAGAGGGTTGTGATCTGTTTAGCGATATAAAACAAGTTGTTGTTGATGAGGCCCAGGATTATTACCCTATTCATTATTTAATTTTAAAAAATTTATATAAATATGCAAGATTTACAATAGTAGGCGATATAAATCAATCAATAGAAAAAAGCAACGATTTGTCCTTATATGATGATATTATTTCTATTTTCAATTTTGAAAAGAGCAGTAAGGTTTTTCTGAATAAAAGTTACAGAAGTTCATATGAAATAGGCAGGTTCAGTGCAAAATTATCGGGAGATGAAAACTATGCGGAATTTTTTAAAAGAAATGAAGAAGAGCCTGTTATTTTCAAATTTAAAGACATTAACAATCTCCGGGATGAAATTATAAAAACTATTGAGAAATATAAAACTGAAGGATTTAGCTCAATTGCAATAATATGTAAAGATAGAAAGGAAGCCTCAGACTTGTATTTTAAACTGGCTAATAAAATAAAAATAAAATTGATAGACTATTTAGATTATGACAGTGTTTTGGAAGGTACCTTAATACTTCCTGTTTATTTGGCAAAAGGTCTGGAATTTGATGCTGTTATTGTATATGAAGCAAATGATAAACATTATAATAACGAATTCGATAAAAAACTTTTATATGTCGCATGTACAAGAGCACTTCACAGATTATCACTGTTTTATACGGGAAATTTAACAAAATTTTTGGACTAAAAAATCCGCTTAACCCTTAAGCGGATTTGCTTATATATGGTCATGTCATAAAGCGGGTGATGGGAATCGAACCCACACAGCCGGCTTGGGAAGCCGGAACTCTGCCACTAAGTTACACCCGCAATAAATGGAGATAAGGGGTCTCGAACCCCTGGCCTCTTGAATGCCATTCAAGCACTCTCCCAACTGAGCTATATCCCCAAAAGTGTATGTATCTTAATTTTAAGAAAAAATACTATATATAATTTAATATATTTTTTTTCATTTGTAAAGTTAATCTTTTAATAAAAAAGCTACTGAGGGGATTCGAACCCCTGACCTACTGATTACGAATCAGTTGCGCTGCCTGCTGCGCCACAGTAGCATGTATATAATTTAATACTTTTTTGGCAATTTGTAAACAGTAAATTTTGTAAGACTAAATTTCCGGGAAATAATCGTAACATGAGAGGTTGTAACACATATATTATAATATATAAATTTTATATAGAGGAGAGTATATATGGACGATTACAATCAGTATTATGATACCATGAACGATTATATGTATTATGATGATANNCAGGTTCGACAGAAGATTCGATAGAAGATATGACAGATTTTTTTATGACCCGATGAGGTATTATCGATTCCCATTCTGTGACAGGTACGGAAGATGTGAAAATCCTATTTGGTGGCTGTTCTGGCCCTTCTTTTTTCAATAATCAGTATGACAAAGGGACGCTCTGCGTCCCTTTAAAATTTGCGACTTCCCGGTTTTATTGGCTTTGAGCCCATTTCACATAGGGGGCAATTTTTATCATCATAGGTTTCAAAGAATAATTCTATCGAGCTGTAAACAGGAAATTGAATTTCACATACTTTTCTATCTACAATACATCCGATTCCTACTACTATACCGCCTGCCTCTTCAAGAACCTTGGCAGTTTCCATGGATGATTTCCCGGTTGTTACAACATCCTCCATTATTAAAACTCTGTCACCGGGTTGTATTTCAAAACCCCTTCTAAGTGTCATTACATTATTTTCTCTCTCAGTAAATATTG
>DMWH01000064.1:0-20339 GCA_003483345.1 Clostridiales bacterium
ATGATAGACCAGCATGCGGCACATGAAAGAATAAACTACGAGAAATTTTTAAATCAATATAATTCAAGAGAAATCTTAATACAGGAAATAGTACCGGAAGTGATTAATTTATCCTATGATGATTACGAGACAGCAATGTCGAATGTAGAAATATTTGAATATTTGGGAATTTCCGTTGAAAACTTTGGAAATAATGCTATACTGATAAATAACATACCAACTATATTTAAGGATTCAAATTTGAAGGATGTATTTTATGCAATCCTGGATAACCTAAAAGATATAACTAAATCAAATTTAGATTTTGTTATGGAAAAAATAATAAAAGAGGCATGCGTCAAGTCCGTGAAGTCCGGAGACAGGCTTCATATGTCTGAAGTAAGAGCATTGTTAAATGACCTTAGAATGACAGATAACCCTTACACTTGTCCTCACGGAAGGCCTGTAATTATTAAAATGACCAGGTACGAAATTGAAAAAATGTTTGAAAGAATTCAAAGTTAGGAAAGCAAAATGAATAAAATAATTGTTATTGTAGGTCCTACGGCTGTCGGCAAAACATATATATCCGTAGAGCTTGCAAAAAAGTTAAATACTGAGATTATATCAGCAGATTCAATGCAGATATATAAGGGGATGAATATTGGAACTGCAAAAATCACCGAGGAAGAAAAACAAGGTATCATTCATCATATGATAGATATTATAAATCCTGATGAAGAGTATTCGGTGTCAGAATTTAAATATGATGCCGAAAAAATTATTGACAGGCTTTTGAGTGAAAACAGAATTCCCATAATTGTAGGGGGGAGCGGCCTGTATGTAAATTCTTTGATATATGATTTAGATTTTGGCAATACCAAGTCCAATAAAAAATTAAGAGAATACTACACTTATTATTATAAGGAACATGGGGAGGATGCTCTGTATGACAAATTACTGAAAATTGACCCTGTTGCTGCTGAAAAAATTCATAAAAATAATATAAAGAGAATTATTAGAGCCCTGGAAGTGTATGATATTACAGGAGTTAAGTTTTCAGAGCTAAACACGGACATAAGAAAGAAAAGCAATAAATATGACTGTATATTGATTGGTCTTTCAATGGAAAGAAAAGTCCTTTATGAAAGAATTAATCAAAGAGTTGATGAAATGCTTTCTAANNGAAATTATTGAATATCTTGAAGGTAATACTGATTATGAGGAAGCAGTCAATACTTTAAAACAAAATACAAGAAGATTTGCAAAAAGGCAGTATACTTGGTTCCTGAAAGATGAAAACGTCAAATGGTTCAGCATGGATAACCCAAGCGAAATTGACAAAACTTTGGATAGTATAGTTGAATATATAAGCACGAGAATTGATAGTATTAGTAACCAATGAGATAAATAATAATAAAAATATACGCTTTCGCTTAATTTTATTATTATAGTAATGAAGTAATAACATATATGCAAATTTATAGGAGAAGGGAATGAATATTATTAATTTACAAGATACTTTTTTAAACAAAGTAAGAAAAGAAAAAATAACAATAACGCTTTATTTAAACAACGGTTTCAAGCTGACGGGAACTGTCTTAGGTTTTGATAATTATGTAATTTTTATCGAAACAGATAAAGGTCAGCAACTGGTTTACAAGCATGCAATTACATCAATTTTGCCGTTTAAACAGGTGCGACTGTTTTTTGACGAGCCAGAGGAGCAATAATGTTAACAGAAAATAAATTATGTAAACAGTTTGGCATAAGCGAAGCTGTTTATAATTATGTAACAAAAATTGAAAAAGAAATTAAGAAGAATCATTTTGAAAAAATAGATAAAATTAGAGAGCTTAATCAATATAAAGTTATCCATGCAATGCAGGAGAACAAGCTTGATTATACAAACTTTTACTGGAATACAGGCTACGGTTATGGAGATGTCGGAAGAGAAAAGGTTGAAAAAATATATGCATCCGTGTTTAAGACCGAAGATGCATTGGTAAGACCTTCCATAGCTTCAGGAACCCATGCCCTGTACTTGACATTGTCAGGCATATTGCAGCACGGTGATGAAGTAATTTCCATATCCGGACGACCATACGATACTTTGCTTACAGTATTGGGCGTGCAAGGAAAGGAACCTAATAATCTCAGTGAAGCAGGAATAATTTATAAGGAAATTCCTCTTTATAAAAATGATATCGACTGGGAAAGTGCAATAAAAGAAGTTTCAATGAAAACAAAGCTTTTAATGATTCAGCGCTCAACAGGCTACAGCTTCCGCCCTGCGCTTACAATCGAAAAAATAAAAAATGCAATAGAAAGAATTCGCCAAGTATATCCAAATATATATATTATGGTAGATAATTGCTACGGAGAATTTGTAGACGAAATGGAGCCTTCGGATGTAGGGGCAGATGTAGTTGTAGGCTCGCTTATAAAAAATCCCGGAGGGGGAGTTGCATTATCGGGAGGCTATGTGGTTGGAAAAAAAGTATTAATTGACAGAATAGCCAACCGTCTTACAGCTCCGGGAGTCGGAAAAGAGATAGGACTTACATTCGGAACCACAAGAAACACGCTTCAAGGTTTGTTTTTCGCACCACACATTGTGAGCGAATCATTAAAAGGCGCACTCTTGTTCGGCGGGGTTTACTCTTCTCTCGGATTTGAAATAACTCCTACAGTAGAAGAGGACAGAAGCGATATTATACAGGCAATTAAATTTAACGACAAAAACATGGTAATTAAAATTTGCGAGGCTGTTCAAGCTGCATCTCCGGTGGACGGTTATGTGTCTCCAATACCATGGGATATGCCCGGCTATACAAATCAGGTAATAATGGCTTCGGGAGCATTTGTTTCCGGCTCATCCATAGAGCTTAGCGCAGATGCACCAATGAGACCTCCTTATATAGCATATATTCAGGGCGGCTTGTTTTACGACCATGTCAAGTTGGGAGTAATGCTATCACTTGAAAAGATGATGGAATTTAATGAGATAAAAAATAAAATATTCAATTAAAAATATGGGGACATTCCTTATACTACAAAGACTATCTTTATAGTAAAGGCGTGTCCCCATACCTATGACATTAATATTTTCTGACAACAGCTTTAACAACACCCAATATATAGGGCTCCTTTATTAAAATCGGGTCCATGGAACTGTTTTGAGGCTGCAATCGAATGTGGTCTTTTTCTTTATAGAAGGTTTTAACTGTTGCTTCATCTCCGATTAATGCAACAACTATATCTCCATTTTTAGCATTGCGCTGGGAATTAACTATTACATAATCACCGTGCAAAATTCCTGCCTCAATCATACTGTCTCCCTTTACTTTTAAAACATATGATTCCTTATTACCTACAAAATCAATCGAAATAGGCAGGGTGTCATCAATGTTTTCAACAGCTAATATAGGAGAGCCGGCAGTTACGGTTCCTATAATCGGTAAGTTTATAATTTCTTTTTTTGGCATGTCGCAGCATATATCATCAAGATCAATTAATTCCAAAGCCCTTCTTTTGTTTGTTCCTTTTTTTATGTATCCTTTTTCTTCTAGTGTATTTAAATGGGCATGAACGGAAGAAGTAGAGTTTAAACCTACAGCTTTGCAAATTTCACGAATAGACGGGGGATAACCCCTTAAAGTTAACTCATCTTTTATATATTGCAATATTTTAACTTGTTTATCGCTTAAGCCTTCATAACTCATAATTCCACCTCTTTATAAAATTATTTTAGACTCCCGGGAGTACCTATTCGCTTCGTCCGGATAGAACCTATCTGAAGCATCGATTTAAGCTGTCTGATTGAGTACTTTTCTATATTTTAACATAGTTTGACAAGTAAAGCAAACATTTGTTTGAAAAAATGTAAAAAATTGTTGACATCGAACTAATGTTCTGTTAGAATGAAAACAGAAAATATGTTCGAGGTGCCTTATGATAATATTAAATAAATATAAAGTAAGTGATTCGAAAAAATTTAAAAGATTTATGTTCCTGTCCATTTTGCTTATAAGTATTATTACTATTACCTCAATTACTACAATAAAAGCATATTCAAAAGATATACCTCAATATGATTACGTAAGAGTTCAACACGGAGATACCTTATGGTCAATAGCAAAAGATTATGCCGGCAGTAAAGATATAAGACAAGTAGTATACGAAATATCCGAGCTTAACAAGATACATAATAACCTGATTCATATCGGCGACATAATTAAAATTCCCCTAAATTAAACTTAAAGGCTCTCATCATCATTCATATCATTTAAGGGATTTTGTTTTACCGCATCACGGAGCAATTCCTTGTTTATATGAGTGTAAATTTGCGTTGTTGAAATACTTTCGTGTCCCAGTATTTCTTGCAGCGCTCTAATATCTACATGGCCATATTGATACATAAGGGTTGCTGCCGTATGGCGAAGCTTGTGAGGGGAGTATCCTTTTCCTGATAAACCTGCTTCAGTTAAGTATTTATCCAACATATGCTGAATGCCTTTTTGAGAAAAACGGGTTTTTCGATTACTTATAAAAAGAGCTTTTTCATGACCTTTTTTCGGCTCTTGTCTTACCTCCAAGTAATCTTCTACAGCTTTTACACATACATCATTCAGGTAAATTGTTCTTTCCTTGTTGCCTTTTCCGATTACAGTCAAGGTGTCTCCCTTAATTTTATCGATATCGATGCTTATAAGCTCTGATAATCGCAGGCCGCAATTCAAAAATAACATAATAATGGCATAGTCGCGTTTTTCATTGGAGCCTGATATTGATGATAATAAACTTCTTGATTCATCCAGCGTTAATGCTACCGGCAGACGGCTTTTGTTTTTTGGAGTTTCTAATTCAAGAGCCGGATTTTCAGGTATAAGCTTTACTATGGTATGTAAATATTTAAAGTATGACCTAAGTGCTGACATTTTTCGAGCTTTTGTACGGTTTGAATTTTTTCTTTCCCTGTCCGTATAGGCAATAAAAGAATGAAGGTCCATAATTTTTACTTTTTTTATAATATCCAAGGTAACAGGGGAGATATCGATTTCTTCAAAATTTTCAACATCAGGACTTAATTTGAATTTGATTACTAGAAATCTATAAAAGGTACGAAGGTCAAGAAAGTATTGACTAACAGTTTTATCCGCTCTGCCTTTAATAGCAATTGAGTATTCTAAAAAATCACTAAGTGGGGAAGGGCATAGGTCATTATAATTTATGTACATCATTATCTCCTTTACAAAAATGTCGCAAAATTCTTACTTAATTATATAGAAGAATTAGGAAAAAGACAAGCTTTTTTAGTAAAACCTATATCATTTTGATTAATAAAATAACACAAAAATACTTTTCTTAAATGCAAGTGCTCAAATTTACAAGTATTGTGTGAATTGCAATTAACTTTTTTCGATACTTCGACATATAACCAGTATTTATTCATATATTCGACCCGTATATCTGCTTTTAATAAAAAATAACCACACATTAATTGAAATTTTGAGCATCTCATTAAACTTAGTATTCTCTGATGAGCATTAGAGGAAAGTCCCCAATTCGGACAAGTCTTAGAGGTATGAGGAATATATCTGTCTTATAGATGATAGAAATCAAATTTTGCCTGTTAATTAAAAACGAGCTATATTTAAAGGGTATAAATGGTCAAGGAAAGAAGTTTCGTGCGTTAAATCGCATTTTAAAGCCTCGTTTTTTGGGCATATTTTTGAAATTTCAGCCGGTTACTTGACTTGGTCGTTTTTTGTCTATAGTGTGCAAGAGTGAACGAATATTTTTATTTTTTCATCTTGAGCATAGCGTAGTAACTATTAACATTGTCATTATAAGAATAAGCGTAGTATCTAATACATAAGAGAAAGATCCGGTGAGATTTTCGAGCTACAACAATCAGGACAGAACTGTAAAGAAAAAAATATCCAAACCGCAAAGGTAAATTATTAAAAAATATTACAAGAATTATAAATTTGTGAATTGAAATTATAAAAGAAAAATAATCAAATCGATAAAAAAATCGAGAAGAACGTTGAAATTCCAAAAAGAAGGGGTCTTTCGGAAAAGTGCTTATTTCAGGGATATTATGTCGCTAAATTAGCATTTAGCGACATAATAAAAAATAATAATATTTATATAAATTAACAATTTTGTAATTATTACTGCTATTCCCTTGATATCCCGGTCAACGAGAAGCTCTCAATGATACTCCGTCCAAATATAAGTCTGTATCATTATTGCTTGCGTTGATAGTATTAATGCTGACAGTGAATCTTACTATTACGAAATTTACATTTTGAGGTACAATTATGTCTGACGTTTTTTCATGATAAGAAAATGCTGATGATTCTACTGTAACAGCTCTTGGAGCTATTTTTTCTATTTTAATTAATTCAACTTCATTAGAACCTGAAATATAAAAAACTTCAGCACTAAAATATAATTCTATATCTACCGGTTTTTCTGCTAATCTTTCTGCGAAGCTTAGCGTCAAATAACATCCGGGATTAACACTAACTGTTTGTGTTAATGTTGCTCTGTCTGTTGTATTCCCCGGTACCGGACCAATATCAAAATTGGCGCTTTGTCTGCCTTCATATGTTATAGAAGTACTTGGTCGTATATTTATATCAAGACCTTCCGTTTCGTCATTCCAATTAGCAAAAACTGTTTGAATTCCTACTTCTTCAAAGCCACCATTTCTTATAAGCTCTTCAGGAGTACATGAATTTCCTGTTGCTAAATTATTGCTGTTTTTCGTATCTGTGCAAGTATTTATATTATTTATTACATTAGGATTATCTATATATTCCCTTTTCTTACAGCCTGAATCTTTCATAATGTTAACGCCTCCAATATATAAAACAAGCTTAAGCTCATAAATATAATATGTACAACCTTTATAATTGTTACATAAATAAATGTGGCATAAATTGTATTAAATGACGGAGAATCAAAAAAACATCGGAGCTTTTCAGCCCCGATGTTTTGTTATTATCTGTTATTATTTGAATTCTACCTTGACATTCCCCAGTTCAGAAAAAACACATTCAAACACATCACCTTTAAATGCTTCCGGTGATGCTGTAATTGCTCCCGATAAAATTATTTCACCCTTTTTAAGAGTAATTCCATATTCACACAGTTTATTTGCAAGCCATGCAACACTTATTGCCGGATTCCCTAATACATCCTTACCTGTTCCGCTGTTTACCACTTCCCCGTTTTTATAAAGAGTCATCCTTATATCAGGCAATGATACATCGTCTATTTTTACTTTTTTATCGTTTAATATATACAAAGCGCTTGAACCGTTGTCTGCAATGGTATCTACCAGTTTAATTTTCCAATCTTTAATTCTCGAATCCACTATTTCAATGGAAGCACATATATAATCAGTTGCTTTATAAACATCCTCCACAGTTATACCGGGACCCTTTAAATCTTCTTTCAGTACAAAAGCAACTTCACCCTCTACTTTTGGCCTTATTAACGTTTTTGTGTCGACTGTACCGCCGTTTTTTACTTCCGTGCTTTTATATAAATGGCCGTAATCCGGCTCGGTAATACCCAGCAGTTCCTGCATGCCCTTTGAAGTAAGGCCGATTTTCTTGCCAGTTACAATTTCCCCGTCTTCCAATGCTCTCTTAACATTTAACAGCTGAATATCATAAGCGTCCTCAACGGTTACTTCATTATCGATATCACTTATAACATCTATAGGTTTCTGACTTTTTAATGCTTCGTAAAGCATTTTGGATAATTCTTCGTTTGTAAAATTTCTAGACATATTTTCCTCCTTATATATTAATATATTCTAATGTCCAACTAATCCCCCGTCCCCTTGTCACCAAAGGGCTATGTGTCCATCTGCTCTCTTTTCTGTTCCGCCGCAGAGAGTGCCTTCTTTTGTCCTTAGTATCATTTGGCCTCGTCCGAAAGATGATTCATTTAACTGTATTTTTACATCATGACCCCTGTTAATCAGCTCATTTATAATATATTTTGGAACATCCTGCTCTACTTCAACAGTCATTCCTTTAATCCACTGCCACCTCGGTGCATCTATGGCTTCCTGAGGATTCATATGAAAATCGATTAAATTACTTACTACCTGCACATGTCCTTGAGGCTGCATAAATGCCCCCATTACACCAAAGGGACCTAGAGCTTTTCCGTCCTTCATTAAGAATCCGGGTATTATCGTATGATAGGTTTTCTTATGAGGCATTAAACAATTAATGTGTTGGTTTACATAATTAAAATTATGTAACCTATTGTTAAGAGCTATTCCTGTTTCAGGTATAACAATCCCCGACCCAAATCCGGTATAATTGCTTTGAATGAAAGAAACCATATTCCCTTCCCCATCAGCTGTACACAGATAAACGGTTCCGCTGCTGTTTGGGTCGGTTTCTTTTAAATTCAATGCATTATCAGTAATTAAACTTCCCTTTTCTCTGCCGTAATTATCCGATAATAATTGCTTTATGTCTGCCTTCATGTATCTTATATCGGTGATATACTTCTGACCATCATCAAAGCTAAGTTTAATAGCTTCAATTTGTTTGTGATAGGTATCACTCTTATCCTTGTATGTAAAATCAAAGTTTTTTAATATGTTAAGTGCCATCAAAGCTACCAGTCCCTGACCGTTGGGAGGTATTTCATATACATCGTATCCCCTGTAATTTACGCTTATAGGCTCTACCCAATCTGTTTTATAATCTTCTAAGTCTTCTTTTCTTAAATACCCGTCATACTTTTTGAAAAAGGAATCTATTTTATCTGCTATGGCACCTTTATAGTATGAGTTGCCGTGTGTTTTTCCTATTGATTCCAATGTTTCGGCATGATACGGAAGCTTCCAAAGCTCTCCGTAATTTGGTGTTCTCCCCTTATAGGTGAATGTATCAAACCAATATTTAAACTCTTCTTTATTTTCTTTTTTGTAAATTTTATATGCATTATCCCATGCTTTTTTTACAGTAACAGAAACGGGAAATCCATACTTGGCATAATTAATGGCAGGCTGTAAGACTTCTATTAAAGAAAGTTTCCCGAATTTTTGAGATAATTCTACCCAGGCTGCCGGAGCACCGGGTACCATTATCGGTATAATGCCGTACTTTGGAATTTCAGTAAATCCTCTTTCTTTCAATTTTTCAATTGAAATGCTGTAGGGTGAATACCCGCTGCCATTTAAACCATGAAGCTTATTATTAAACCATACAAGGGCAAATGCATCGCTTCCCAAACCGTTCGATGTAGGCTCAACAATTGTAAGGCATGCTGCTGCAGCTATAGCCGCATCAACGGCATTGCCGCCGTTTTTAAGTATTTCAAGGCCTGCTTGTGCTGCTAATGGCTGTGATGTGGCAACCATTCCGTTATATCCGTAGACAACCTTTCTTCTTGACGGATATTTATATTCGGCAGGGTTAAAATTCATGTTTTTTTTACTCCTTTCTTTGATTTATCATGACAACACTCCCTAAGGATGCTTAGAAATTGTCTGTTATTAAAAAGAAGTAAACAAATTGTTTACTTCCATATTTTTCTAACCTTTACTTTGCATATTCTGTAGCTCTGATTTCTCTAATTACGTTAACTTTAATCTGTCCGGGATATTCCATTTCTTCTTCTATCTTTTTAACTATATCCTTTGCTATTAAAACTATGCTCGCATCGCTTGTTACTTCAGGTTTAACCATTATTCTTACTTCTCTTCCCGCCTGTATTGCAAAAGACTTTTCTACCCCTTCAAATGAATTTGAAATTTCTTCTAACTTTTCAAGCCTCTTTATATAAGTCTCTAATGTTTCTCTTCTTGCACCCGGTCTTGCAGCTGATATAGCATCTGCTGCTTGGACTAAGACTGCTTCTATGGTCTGTGGCTCTGTATCCCCGTGATGAGCTGCTATAGCATGAACTACGGCCTTGCTTTCTTTGTACTTTTTAGCTAAGTCTTCACCTATTGTAACGTGGGGACCTTCAACTTCATGATCCACTGCCTTTCCTATATCATGCAATAATCCTGCTCGTTTTGCTACTTTTACGTCAGCGCCTAATTCAGCAGCCATAATACCTGCTAAATATGATACTTCAATGGAGTGTTTCAATACGTTTTGGCCGTAACTTGTTCTGAATTTCAGTCTGCCAAGTAATTTTACCAGTTCCGGGTGAAGCCCGTGGATTCCGGTATCAAGGGTTGCCTGTTCGCCTTCATCCTTAATTATTTGGTCTACTTCTTTTTTTGCCTTATCAACCATCTCTTCAATTCTTGCAGGATGTATCCTACCATCCGCAATTAACTTTTCAAGTGCTAATCTGGCAACTTCTCTTCTAATAGGGTCAAATCCGGATATAACTACTGCTTCCGGTGTATCATCTATTATAATATCTATACCTGTAAGTTGTTCCAAGGCTCTTATATTTCTGCCTTCCCTTCCTATTATTCTGCCTTTCATTTCGTCATTCGGCAGGTCGACTACAGATACAGTTGTTTCTGCTACATGGTCTGCAGAACATTTCTGAATCGCATATGTAATAATTTCACGTGCTTTTCTTTCTGCAGTTTCTTTTGATTCCTTCTCGATTTCTTTGACAGCAACCGCGGCTTCCTGTTCAGCTTCTTTTTTTATGTTGTTGATTAGAATGCTTTTAGCTTCTTCTGTTGAAAGTCCGGATATTTTCTCGAGTTCCTCAATTTGTTTTTGGTGAATTGCATCTAATTTTTCCTGCGTTATTTCAATTTCTTTTAACTTCTTTTGGAGCAATTCGTCTTTTTTCTCTACTACAAGGCTTTTAGAGTCCAGCATTTCTTCTTTTTTAATCAGCCTTTTTTCAGCCCTTAAAATTTCGTTTCGTCTTTCTTTGTTTTCTCTTTCAACTTCATTTCTTAACCTGTGAGCTTCGTCTTTTGCTTCAACAAGTATTTCTTTTTTTCTTGTTTCGGCTTTTTGATTTGCGTCTTCGATTATTCTTTTTGCTTCTAATTCAGCACTACCTATTTTGCTTTCAGATATATTTTTACGAATAAAAAATCCTATAATTATACCTATTATTGCGCAGATAATACCGACTATTATTTCTTCGAACAATTCAGCACCTCCAATATTAAATTTTCAAGCTGCGAAATATATACATTTTTCCTAATTGCTATAAAAAATGTGTATCTTCAAAAACATATATTTTAATCGTCTTAATTAGTTTTGTAACCTGAATATAATTTATTTTATAATTATTTATAAACAATGTCAAGATATAATGTTTATATTTGCATATTTTTACATATTCTAATGCATATCAAAGCGTGTTGGTTTACATAATTTAAATTATGTAAACTATGNNAAAAAGGCACTTATAGTGCCTAAGCGAAAGTTCTCAAAGTTATTCATATGATAATGGGTCATTGGCATCAGATGCTACTTTTAAATCTCCCAGTTCGTACTTTTCAAGTACCTTTTTCTCTATTTCATCCATAAGCTCCGGATTTGACAAGAGGTAGTCTTTTGAATTTTCTCTGCCTTGTCCGATTCTCGTATTTTCGTAGGAATACCATGCTCCGGCTTTATTTACAACTCCGGCTTCAACAGCCATATCAAGAATGCATCCTTCTTTTGATATACCTTTGCCGTATATAATATCAAATTCAGCTTGCTTAAAAGGCGGTGCAACTTTGTTTTTAACAACTTTAACTCTGGTTCTGTTGCCGTAAACATCATCACCCTTTTTCAAGGTTTCTACTCTTCTTACGTCTAATCTCATTGAAGCATAAAATTTTAAAGCACGTCCGCCGGTTGTGGTTTCAGGATTGCCAAACATTACTCCAATTTTTTCACGCAGCTGGTTGATAAATATAGCCACTGCATTTGATTTGCTTATAGCTCCTGCTAATTTTCTTAAAGCCTGCGACATTAATCTTGCCTGCAGTCCCATGTGAGAATCTCCCATTTCTCCGTCTATTTCAGCTTTTGGAACTAAGGCTGCTACAGAGTCTACAACTATGACATCTATGGCACCGCTTCTGACTAAGGCTTCAGCTATTTCAAGGGCTTGCTCACCGGTATCAGGCTGTGATATAATCAAATCTTCAACCGTAACGCCGAGAGCTTTTGCATAAGCAGGGTCAAGTGCATGCTCTGCATCAATAAATGCAGCTATTCCTCCCTTTTTTTGTGCTTCTGCTACTATATGTAATGCTACTGTTGTCTTACCTGATGATTCAGGTCCAAATATTTCAATAATTCTCCCTTTTGGTACTCCGCCGATTCCCGTTGCTATATCGAGAGGCAGTGCACCGGTTGGTATTGCTTCTATATTTAATTTCGCATTTTCTCCAAGCTTCATTATAGAACCTTTACCGAATTGCTTTTCTATTTGAGCAATGGCAAGCTCAAGTGCCTTATCTTTTTCCATATCCGACTCCTTTAGAACATTTGTTCACCTTTGATTATACATAGAATAATATGTATTGTCAACAATTTAATTTTTTATAACACCAATATTTTCATTAATATATACTGCTCCCGAAGTTATGGTCAAGAGTACGGTTATTGCAATTAAAGGAGCTATTATAGTATTTGTAAAACCAAAATATCCTGTATAGTTTAATAAAATTGCAATAATTAATACCATCTGGAACACTGTTTTTATTTTACCCCATGCATTGGCAGCAATAGTGACACCTTTTGATGCAGCCAGTGTTCTGAAACCGGAAACCAAAAATTCCCTTGATATAATCAATACAACAACCCATGCACTTATATATCCGAGCTCAACAAAAGCTATGAAAGCAGAAGCCGTCAAAAGCTTGTCTGCAAGAGGGTCCATAAATTTTCCAAAGTCAGATACTAAATTATCTCTCCTTGCAATGTATCCGTCGACTAAATCAGTAACAGCCGCGCCTGCAAAGATTAACAGCGGCAGAAACCTT
This sequence comes from Clostridiales bacterium, assembly GCA_003483345.1. GTDB lineage: Bacteria > Bacillota > Clostridia > Tissierellales > Sedimentibacteraceae > Sedimentibacter. Next base: position 12,938 of record DMWH01000064.1, read on the forward strand.
AAAATTCCTTTGCTTATGTATAAGAATAACAGAAATAAAGGTATTGAAATTACTCTTATAACAGTAAGTTTGTTTGGTAAATTTAAATTCTTAAACCAATCTACTATCTTCATCACTCACATCTCCTATCAAATCATATTCTAATGCATCATTAATTCTGACTTTATAAATTTCTCCCAACCTTAATTCTTTATTTGATGCTACATAAACACAGCCGTCAATTTCAATCGAATCCATGTAAGTTCTCCCCACATAGACATTTTCCGCATCCTTCTCCTCAATCAATACATCATAGGTCTTACCGATTTTCAATAAATTATTTTCGTAAGATATCTCTTGTTGGATTTCCATTAACTCATTTAGTCTTTGCTCTTTTACATCTTCGTCTATCTGTCCCGGAAGCTTGTATGCCGGTGTATCTTCTTCCCTTGAATATTTAAAAATCCCAACTCGGTCAAGCCTGTATTCTTTCAAAAAATTCTTTAATTCTTCATGCTCATCCCAAGTTTCTCCCGGAAAACCGGTTATTAAAGATGTTCGTATAACGGCATCTTTAACTTCCACTCGGATTTTTTGTATAAGAGATGTAATTTGTTCCCTGCTTGTTTTTCTGTTCATTCTTTTTAGGATTCTGTCATTGATATGCTGCATTGGAATATCAAAATACTTAAGAAGCTTTTTATTATTCTTAAATTCATTTATAAGCTCGTCATATATATCTTCCGGATATAAATAATGAATTCTAATCCACCGGATTCCTTCTATTTCTGAAATCTTTCGAATAAGCTCATGAAGTTTTTTTTCACCGTAAATATCAATTCCGTACTTGCTCGTGTCCTGAGCAATAATTATTATTTCTTTTACGCCCTTGCTGGCAAGAACTTTCGCTTCCTCGACCAAATTTTCAATTCTGCGGCTTTTAAAAAGCCCTCTAAGCTTCGGAATCACGCAATAGGTACAATTATTGCTGCAGCCTTCAGCTATTTTTAAATAGGAAACCCAAGCCTCAGTCATAGTATTTCTTGGAAGCTCCTTGTCAATATCAAGCTCCAATGATATATCTATAAGCAATTCTTTATTCTTTTCGTATTCATTAATATATTCGTCAATTCTTTCAAAACCGGCTGTACCAATGATAATGTCAATTTCAGGTATTTCTTTTGACAGTTCTTCTCCGAATCTTTGAGATAGGCAGCCTGTGACTATTATTTTTGTTTTTTTGTTTACCTTGTTTTTTATGTCTGCTGCAAAAAGGATTGCATTTACCGACTCCTGCTGTGCATCATTTATAAAGGAGCATGTGTTTATTATGATATAATCGGCTTTATCTGCATAATCCGTAACCTTATACCCTTTTTTGGAAAGTATGCCCAGCATATTTTCCGAATCGACAAGGTTTTTTGAACATCCCAATGAATGCATGTAGATTTTCTTCATTTATTATTTAATTTCCTCTCATTTTGTCTAATTCTTCTTTTGTAATAAGGACTTTCCTCGGTTTACTTCCTTCATGTCCCCCCACGATACCTCTTTCCTCAAGCTGGTCAATAATTCGAGCAGCTCTTGAATACCCTACTCTAAATTTTCGTTGAATGTAGGATACCGAAGCCTGGCCATCATTTACTACCGTCTCGATTGCCTGCTCCAAATATTCATCAACTTCTTCATTATTTGTTTGGTTTTCTATTTCTTTGATTATTTCGTTTTGTTTGAACATTTTTATTTCAATTTGCTGTTCTTTAATATAATCAACAACTCTTTTTATTTCGTCATCCGATACATATGTTCCTTGTATTCTTACGGGCTTTGGAAGGCCTATCGGGTGATAAAGCATATCCCCTCTTCCAAGGAGCTTTTCAGCTCCGCCTGTATCCAATATAGTTCTTGAATCAATATGTGATGATACGGCAAATGCAATACGCGAAGGTATATTTGCTTTTATAACTCCTGTGATAACATCCACGGAAGGTCTTTGCGTAGCAATAACGAGGTGCATACCGCAAGCTCTTGCCAGCTGAGCTATACGTGTAATATATTCTTCAACCTCTGCCGATGCTACGGACATAAGGTCTGACAATTCATCTATAATTATTACGATTTTAGGCATCTTCTCTTTGTTTTCTGTTACCATTTTTTCATTGTATGAGTCTATATCTCTTACGCTGCTCTGAGCGAAAATCTTGTAGCGGTTTGTCATTTCCGAAATTGCCCAGTTCAGAGCATTGGCTGCTTTTCTCGGGTCAGTTACCACAGGTATCAATAAATGCGGAATGCCGTTGTAATTGCTTAGCTCAACAACTTTCGGGTCAATTAGTATAAGCTTTACTTCATCGGGTTTTGCTTTAAATAAAATACTCATTATTAGTGAATTTATGCATACGCTTTTACCTGAGCCCGTAGCTCCGGCTATTAGCAAGTGAGGCATTTTATCGATACTTGCAATTATATTCTTGCCTGCAATATCCTTTCCAAGCGCAAATGGAATTTTTGTCGGCGCATTTCTATACTCTCTTGATTCAATCATACTTCTTAAATACACGCTGGTTTTTGCTCTGTTGGGTACTTCGATTCCAATTGCCGCTTTGCCGGGTATGGGTGCTTCCATGCGTATTTCCGAGGTTGCGAGAGCCAGTGCTATATCATTTGATAATGCTGTTATGCGGCTTACTTTTATTCCCGGAGCAGGTTGAATTTCATACCTGGTAATAGTCGGACCCTTGTTTATTTGAAGTATATTACATGGTATATTAAAGTTGTTTAATGTTTCAATAAGCTTTTCACCGTCTTTTTTTAAATCTTCCTTATCACCCCTAATATGAAGCGGCATAGGGTCTAATAGCTTAATAGACGGCAACTTGTAATTGTCTGTTTTAACATCCGATATTGTAATAATTTCATCAGTTATTTCTTTTTGCTTGAATTTTTCCTTAGATTCTTCAATCGGCACATCTTTTGATGCTTCAGGAATATTTTCGTTTTTTTGAATATCTTCTATTTTTAATTGAGTAATTTCAGCTTTTTTATTTTCTTGAACAGCACTCATATAATCATAAATTTGTATGCTTTCTTCTTGCTGTTTTTTAGCAGGTTTTTCTTTTTTAGTCTTGCTTTCGTCACTTTCCGTAAATATGAATCTATATATAAGGTTTGTAAATTTTTGTATGTAATTTTTAATCAATTTCAATATGCCGATTATACTTTGATTTGTAAGAAGAACTATAGATGAAAAGATAAGTGCGCCCAAGGCTACATATGTTCCGTTTTTACCGATAAGCTTTACAAATAAAAATGTAATCGCATTTCCAAAAACTCCTCCGCCTTTGTTACGCATTCCGAACTCTGCAGAAGCTTTAATCAATTCCTGAAAGTCGTTGCTGTCAGCCATATGAGCATATACATCCGCATCGGATATTGCCTTGAAGATTATGAAACAAAGAAAAAATCCGATAATTGCGGCTATTTGATTATTATCATTCAATATAATAATATTTAAAAGTCTCAAAATCCCTACAGCTAATATAAAATACGGCAATACCTTAGCGCCTGCCCCGAATGCGGAATGAGTAAAGGTATTTATACTTTTGCCGATTATTCCGGTTTGAGCTTCCTTAGTTGCTACGATAATCATGAAAACAGCAAATGATATAATAAAAATACCGGTTATTTCTTTAATTAAAATATTTTTGCCGGATGCTTTAGAGCTTGTACTCTTTTTATTTATGCTTGTTTTTTTATTTGTTTTATTAGTTTTATTTGTGGTTGTTTTAGCCATTTAAAGCAATTTCCCCCTGTTTCTTTGTAAATTTAATTATATCATAGGATATTATCATTCCGCAATGGTAATTTGTCGATATCCTAATGATTGGGGACATTTCTCTTTTTATTTACAATGTCCCCTTATTTTTAACCCTCTTCTTCCATATTGTCGATAAGCTCTCTCAGCTTTTTCATTGCTTTGCTGAATCCGCCTATTTCGTCAATCAATCCAATATTTACAACTTCATCAGCGTTTAATACCGTTCCCACATCATTGGCTATTTCATCCGTATCATACATATAATCTAATAAGGCTTGTTTGTCAACATGAGAATTTGATACGATAAAATTAGTAATCCTTTCCTGCATTTTCTGGAAATACCTGAAAGTTTGAGGTACTCCTATTACTAAGCCGCTGGTACGTATCGGATGAATTGTCATCGTGCCTGTAGGTGCAATGAAAGAGTAATCGGCAGAAACTGCTAAGGCTGTTCCAATGCTGTGTCCCCCTCCTAATACAATTGAAACCGTAGGTTTCGTTATGCTTGCTATCAATTCTGAAATGGCAAGACCGGCTTCAACATCTCCACCCATCGTATTAATCAGCAATAAAATACCTTTTATCTGAGGGTCCATTTCAGCTCCTATTATCATAGGAATTATATGCTCATACTTTGTTGTTTTGCTTTGAGGAGGCAATGAAGAGTGTCCTTCAATTTCTCCGATTATACTTATAAAACAAATATCTTTTACCGGTTCCACTTGAGTTATGCTTCCAACCTGTTTAACATTTTCTATAGGCTGGCTGCCATCTTCATTATCATTAGGTGTACCGCTGAATATAAAGGGGTTTATCGGCTCTGTTGAGGATTGAGCTTGGTTAAGTGATGGCTGTGTCTTCTGTTGCGGGATATTCATCTTGTTATTTTCCATAGTTCCTCCATAAAAAAATAATCAGGTATTCCTGATTATTCTTTGAAGTTTTATTAAAAATATACACTGACATCATGATTGTCAGTCATTTTCTATGATAATCATGTCGCTTCCGATTTTTTTTATATTTTTCCACAGTATTTCTTTTCTTTTTGGTTCTTTGAAAAATGCAAAAGGTGAATTGCCGCCGGATATAAAGCTGATTATTTCGCCTGTTTTTTCATCTATAACCAAGTCACAGTCACCGAAAATTCCCAAATTTTCTCCGGTGTCAACATTAATAATTTCTTTGCTGTATAACTCGCTTAATTTCATATATTCCCCCCCATTTCTATTTCTTATTCAATTATAATGTTAATGAATTCCTGTATGACCGAAACCTCCCTGACCTCTTTCTGTTTCGTTTAAGTCTTCAACTAATTCAAAATCTGCCCTTTCATGCTTCATAATTACCATTTGGGCAATTCTGTCACCGTTGTTTATAGTAAAATCTTCGCCACCGAGATTAATTAAAATTACTTTTATTTCTCCTCTGTAATCCGAGTCGATAGTTCCTATACCGTTTACAAGGCTTATACCGTGTTTGATTGCCAAACCGCTTCGAGCTCTCACTTGTGCTTCGTAACCTTCGGGAAGTTCAATAAATAACCCTGTGGGCACCAAGGCTCTTTCCATCGGCTTTAATATTAAGGGTGCATCAACATAGGCCTGGAGGTCTACTCCCGCAGAGCCTTTTGTTTCATATTCAGGTAATTTAAATGGATTTTTCTTTACTACTTTAATTTTCATATTCTTCTCCCAGTACTTTATAAATTTTATCTTCAATATCAGAATGTTTATGTAAATTCCCCGCAAATGTAATACTCAGGTTGTCAATATTGAACAATTCCTTTGCTACATCCAAAACATCATCAATTTTAACATTGTTAATGCTTTCAATTATTTCATCAGGATACAGGATTTCATTATATAAGAGCTCTCTTCTGCCGATAGCTGACATTCTGCTCGATGTGCTTTCAAGACTCAATATAAAATTTCCTTTAATTTGCTGCTTTGCTCTGTTAAATTCTGCTTCTTTAATATTTCCGTTTTTGATGCTTGCCATTTCCTTTAGAATTGTTCTTAAAGCTTCTTCGACCTGCTCGTAGCTCATGGCTGCATAAATGCTGAAAATACCTGTATCGGAATAATTGGTTACAAATGAATAAATAGAATATACTAGACCTTTTTTCTCTCTTACTTCCTGAAAAATTCTTGAGCTCGCCGTTCCCCCCAACAAATTGTTCAATACTAAGAGAGGATGATAATTTTTGTCATGCCTTCCAAATGTTTTATTGCCTATGCATATGTGGAGTTGTTCCAAATCCTTATTAATACCCCTTATTTTTCTTTGGTAATCTGAGTTTTTATTAAGACGTTTTACATCTTTATTTTCCCAATGTTTAAATTTTTCCTCAATCAGCTTAATGAATTCATCCTCATCAAAACTTCCGGCAATTGAAATTACAGTATTAGACGGAGAATAATTTTCTTCCATATATTTTTTTACTTTATCACTAGTAAAAGTTTTTAAATTTTTTTCGGTACCTAGAATATTGAATGCCATAGGGCTGTCGTTAAAAATTATTTCAGATAATTTATCGTATACAATATCCTCGGGCGAATCTTCATACATTTTAATTTCTTCAATAACAACTGATATTTCTTTTTCTATTTCCTCAGGTGAAAACAAAGAGTTAAAAAACATATCCGATAGTATATCCAATGCTTCGTTTATATTTTCTTCCAAAACTTTTACGTAAAAGCTGGTGCATTCCTTGCTTGTGTATGCATTCATCTGAGCGCCTAAATTGTCAATTTCCTCTGCAATTTCATTTGCTTTTCTGTTTTTTGTGCCCTTGAAAAGCATGTGCTCAATAAAGTGAGACAATCCGTTTGTTTCTTCATTTTCATTATAAGAACCGACATTAACCCATATACCGATGGATGCAGACTTTACGTAGTCGATTTTTTCCATTACAATCCTTAAGCCGTTATCTAATGTGTGTTTTTTTATCATTTTTCCTCCGCTTACTACATGCTAATGCTTATATTTCTTCATGGACTCACTTCATAGTCTTACCCGTCATTATGGTGCGTATCTCTTTCACAATGCATTAGGGTGTTTCCCCATACCTCTTTACCTACCATTTTAACTCTCATAGTCCTGAATCTGCCTATTATAAGTAAAATTATTATAATTACCAGAAAAATTATAATCAATAATTTTCGTATGAAAGCAACATTGCAAAAAAATTTCATAAAAATCCCCCTCTATACTTAAATGTATTATTCATGAGGNNATATGATATTTGTTATCTTAAGTGTTTTATTATTTTTGTACTTGCTGCATTGCTGCTTTTCTGGAAAGTTTGATTTTGCCTTTTTCGTCGATGCCGATTACTTTTACTAATACTTCGTCACCTATTTTCAAAACATCTTCAACCTTGTCAACCCTTTTGTTGTCAATTTGTGAAATATGAAGTAATCCATCCTTATTATCAGAAAGTTCGACAAAAGCTCCATAGGGCTCTATTCTTACAACTTTTCCTAAGATTATTTCGTCTACTTCGATTTCTTTAACAATTCCTTCTATTATTCTCTTAGCCTTGTATGCATTTTCAACATTTTCGGCTGCTATCAAAACGGAGCCGTCATCTTCAATGTCAATTTT
>DMWH01000064.1:20359-29861 GCA_003483345.1 Clostridiales bacterium
AATAATCTTCGGTGCATACTTGCTTACTTCTTCTCTCGGCTTGTCAATGCATTCAAGCATTTTATCCAGAATGAACATTCTTCCTACATAAGCCTTCTGCAAAGCTTTTGATAATATTTCCTTATCGATTCCATGCACTTTTATATCCATTTGAATCGCTGTAATTCCTTCTCTTGTACCTGCCACCTTAAAGTCCATGTCCCCAAAGAAATCTTCCAGACCTTGAATATCAGTAAGAACAACTACATTGTCTCCTTCTTTCATAAGTCCCATTGCAACTCCGGCTACAGGCGCTTTGATTGGAACTCCCGCATCCATCAATGATAATGTTGAGCCGCACACGCTTGCTTGTGAAGTTGACCCGTTAGAGCTTAAAACCTCGGAAACAAGTCTTATGGTATAAGGAAATTCTTCTTCACTTGGCAGAACAGGCTCTAAGGCTCTTTCCGCCAAAGCTCCGTGGCCTATTTCTCTTCTTCCCGGTCCTCTTGACGGTCTTGCTTCACCGACAGAATAGGATGGGAAATTGTAATGATGCATATAACGTTTTGAAGTCTCTTCGGATATACCGTCCAATGTCTGCTCGTCGCTTGATACTCCAAGTGTGGCAACAGTAAGGACCTGTGTCTGTCCCCTTGTAAAAAGTCCCGAGCCGTGTGTTCTAGGAAGTATTCCTACTTCACAGGATATTTTCCTTATTTCGTCTATTCCCCTGTTATCAGGCCTGATACCTCTTAGAAGTATATTTTCTCTTATCTTTTCCTTAACTATTGTATACAGAGCTTCGTCAATATCCGTTTCATTTTCAGGGTATTTTTCCAAGAATATTTCTTTAGCTTGTGCTTTAAAGTTGTCGATATTTTCTTGTCTTTTAAGTTTGTCTTCTTCAATAATCGCTTCGTTTATTATGGGAGCGGCATATTCCCTGATTTCTTTTTCGATATTTTCATCGCATACAAAGCAGGTATAAGCTGATTTTTCTTTACCAACTTGGGCTGTAATATCAATTATAAAATCACAAAGTTTTTTTATTTCTTCATGTGCAAACATTATTGCATCAAGCATTACTTCTTCTTTGACTTCATTTGCACCTGCTTCAACCATCATGACTGCGTCTTTTGTTCCTGATACAGTTAAATCAAGTTCTGTTATTTCTCTTTCCTTGCTGTTTGGGTTAACAATAAACTTCCCGTCAATTAATCCTATATTTACAGCACCCGTAGGACCTTCAAACGGTATATCTGATATTGATAATGCAATTGACGAACCAATCATACCTGCAATTTCAGGTGAGCAGTCCTGGTCAACCGACAAAACAGTAACAGTCACTGCAACATCATTTCTGTATCCTTTTGGGAAAAGTGGTCTCAAAGGTCTGTCAATTAAACGTGAAGTCAATATTGCCTTTTCCCCGGGTCTTCCCTCTCTTTTAATAAATCCACCCGGTATCTTTCCTACAGAGTATAGTTTCTCCTCAAAATCTACACTGAGCGGGAAGAAGTCGATACCTTCTCTCGGCTCTTTTGAAGCTGCCACATTTGCCATTATTACAGTGTCTCCGTATTGAACAATGCAAGAGCCGTTTGCAAGTTCAGCAATTTTGCCGATTGTTACTTTTAATTCCCTTCCGGCAAGTATGTATTTAAATATTTTTTCCTCCATGTTACCTCCTTTAACGTAAAATATAAAGCGGGTTCCCCCGCTTTAATTTCACTTACAGTATAAGCGTTCGAACCAAGTTGCAAATTGGGTCATCTGCTTATCTTCTTAATCCTAATTTTGCTACGATGCTTCTATATCTTTCAATGTCATTGTCTTTTAAGTAGTTCAGAAAACCTCTTCTTCGTCCAACCATTTGTAAAAGACCTCTTCTTGAATGATGGTCCTTTTTATTCTCCTTTAAATGTTCAGTCAGATTGTTGATTCTGTAAGTCAACAAAGCTATTTGAACTTCAGGAGAACCGGTGTCTTTTTCATTAATTCTGTACTGCTCAATAATTTGTGTTTTGATTTCCTTATTCATTTTTACCTCCATATATTTATTTCACCATAATCCGAGCAAATCGTTGAGGAGTCGATAAACTTAGACTATGGAACTTATAAAGTCTAACATATTTATTTATTTTTGTAAACAACAATTTTTTAAGAAGCTTTATTTATGAACACAATATCTTTGTTTTCTTCAACTTCTTTATCAAATATCAAAGCAGCTCCGCTTTTGTTAGAAACAATGTTTAGAATATATTCTTTACTCCCTAATTTTACTATATATTTCCCGTCGGGAGGAACTAAAATGCTGCTTTTATTATCTACAAAACCTATGTTTTTATTATAGTTAATATTTAACTCATCATTATAGATGGTATATTTATTTAATAAAAGTGTATTAGCCTCATTAATTTTACCTTCATTTAATAGGGTTCTTACTAATGATGAACTTACTGCAATACCGTTATATTTTACGGGAGGTATTTCCTCCACTCTATATCCGTACTTATCTTGAAATTCTTTCAAGGTATTTATATTGCCGCTTGCTTTGTGCCCGAAAGTAAAATTATAGCCTACTACAATATTTTTTGCATTATAATCATCCACCAGAAGCTTAATAAACTGCTCGGGTGAATATTTTGATATAATTTCATTTAATTCAATTTCAATAACTTCATCTACATTGTAAGATTTCAGTATTTCCAATTTTGTTTCCGGACTGTTTATGTATTTCAAATTCATGGAAGACTTTTTAAGGTCATTTCTTACATATTTAAATGTTATTATTATACTTTTTAGATTTCTTTCTTTACTTAAATCAATCATTCTTCTGATTAGAACGTCATGTCCCACATGTATGCCGTCAAAGTTACCTATTGCAATACATGAACCTATTGTTTTTATCATATGTCACACCCGTTATCTAAGCATTTTGTCAATTTTTATTGTATTATCTTTAACTTTTTTTCCAATACCTATCAGACTGTTTCGACAGTATACATAGAATTTATCGCTGTCTGTATTTAATCCTGCTTCTACTTCATTTCCTGCAGTCAGCCTGTCATAATATTTCGATTCAACATTTATTTTATCTAATTTATAAATACTTTCAACCGGAATAAGGCACTCATCCAGCTTATTACTGTCATTTAAATATTTCAACTTTTCAAGGGTCACAGAATTATTAATATGTAAACCTTTTGACTCTGTCCTGATTAAAATTCCCATGTGTCCGAATGTACCCAAGCTCTTTCCTATATCATTGCATAAAGTTCTAATATATGTTCCCTTGCTGCATCTAACTTTTAAAAGAGCTTTATTCCCGTCAAATTTAAGAAGTTCAATACTTTTAATATTTATCGGTCTTCCTTGTTTCTCTACTTGTATATTTTGCCTTGCATATTCATACAGTTTTTTACCATGTAGTTTAACTGCTGAATATGCAGGAGGAATTTGAATTAGCTCTCCCGTAAATTTTTTTAAAACCTCATTTAACTCTTCTCTTGTTACTGATACTTTATCAGATTTATCAATAACCATCCCGTAGCTGTCCTGAGTATCGGTGCTTTGTCCCAATATAAGCTCACATACATATTCTTTGTCGCCGCTCATTAAGTATTCGCTGAATTTTGTTGCTTTACCGACACAAATAACCAATACTCCTGCCACATTAGGGTCAAGAGTTCCTGCATGGCCTACCTTTTTTATATTTAATATTTTTCTGACATTACTTACAACATCATGGGATGTCATGCCTGTTGGTTTTAATATATTTAATATTCCTATCATTACGCAAAATACTTTTTAAATTCCTCAATTATTATTTTTTTTGTACTTTCTATGTTTTCATTAATATCAAATCCTGCGGCCTTTGCATGACCGCCGCCTTTGTATTTAACTGAAACAGCAGCAACATCTATATTGTTTTTTGACCTTAGACTCACCTTTGTACCTTCATCGTTTTCTTTAAGTACGCAGGATACTTCAACTTCTTTTATTTCTCTGATATATTCAACAACTCCGTCAATATCAGCCATATCGGCATTGTGTTTATTAAGTATATTTTTTGTTATAGCCGTTATGCCTAATTTGTTGTCATAATAAAGCTCAACCCCGCTTACGCACTCCATAAATGCTCTTACTATATTGGAGGGTTTGGAATTATAAACAATATTGTCTATTTCCGATACATTAACACCGATATCAATAAGCTCTGCAGCTTTCCTGTGGGTATTGCTGGTAGTGTTTCTATAAGAAAACTTTCCTGTGTCGGTTAATATGGCAAGGTAGATTAAAGCAGCAACTTCAAGAGAAATATCAGCATCTGCAGCTTTTAATATATCATATACCAATTCTCCCGTGGAGCTCATTTCTGTATCTATTATATTTATATTACCGAAGCCTTCATTGGTTTTGTGGTGGTCAATAACTACTGTTTTCTTTGAGTTGTTTAACACATTTTCAAATTTGCCCAGCCTTTTTCTGTCACTTGTGTCCAATACGATCAAAAGGTCATATTCTTCATTGTTATAGCTGCTTGAAATTATTCTTTCATCTATAAAGGCTTTATAATTATATGGAATATTGCCGTCCATCATTACCGTGATGTTTTTATTTAATGGTTTAAGAAAGTTATAAAGGGCCATAACTGACCCTATGCAGTCTCCATCGGGCGCCTTATGTCCTGCTATACAAATTTTGTCAGAATTATTTATTAAATTAAATATTTCCTTCACATCATTCTTCAGCATTATCTTTATTAACCTTTCTTGTTTTATCTTCTTCAATAACTTTGTCGATAAGACTGCTCATGTGCAAGCCTCTTTCAATTGAATCATCTTTGATAAATATCAGCTCGGGAATAATTCTCATTTTAACTTTCTTTCCGAGTTCTTTTCTTATAAAACCCTTGGCACTTTCCAAAGCAGTTAAAGTAGTTTCAATATTGTTATAGTCTGAAACGAATACTTTTGCATATTTCAAATCTTCTGTTACATGTACATCCGTTATACTCATAAGCTCTGAAATTCTCGGGTCCTTTACATCATTTATGATTATTTCGGATATTGCTTTTCTAACTTCGCCCGATAACCTGTTGTTTCTTCTATTACCCATTTCTTACCTCTTTTTTATCTTTTGATTTCTTCCATTATATAGGCTTCCATTGAATCACCTATTTTAATGTCATTATATTTGTCAATACCTATTCCGCCTTCATAACCGCTGCTAAGTTCAGACACATCATCTTTAAATCTTTTCAGCGATGCAATTTGTCCGTCATGTATTACTATATCATTCCTCAGCAATCTTATTCTCGATTTTCTTGTAATCTTTCCGCTTGTTACATAAACCCCGGCAACAATCCCCACATTTGGCACCTTGAATGTCTGTCTTACTTCAGCTCTTCCCATAACTACTTCCTTGAATACAGGTTTAAGCATTCCCTTAACAGCAGACTCAATATCTTCAATTGCATTGTAAATTATATTGTAAGTACGTACATCCACATTTTCCTGTTTTGCAAGCTCAAGAGCTGCAACCGAAGGTCTTACGTTAAATCCTATTACTATTGCATTTGAAGCAGAAGCAAGCAAAATATCATTTTCGTTTATTCCACCCACACCACCGTGTATAGGATTAACCTTTACTTCGTCCACGCTCAATTTTTGCAATGATTGTTTAACTGCTTCTATTGAGCCGCTTACATCCGCTTTTATAATGATATTTAAATCTTTTACTTCACCCTTTTGAATTCTTTCATATAAGTCATCGAGTGACACCTTTGATGAAACATTGATACTTTCGAGGTGCTTTTTATCCTTGCGTTTTTCTGCAATATTTTTAGCATCCTTTTCATTCTCCATTACTACCAATATATCTCCCGCTTGAGGCGTTTCAGAAAGTCCTAATATTTCAACCGGAACAGACGGTCCCGCCTGATTAATTCTTTTNNACATAATCGCCTTTTTTCAATGTTCCCTTTTCAATCAATACGGTAGCAACAGGACCTCTTCCTTTATCAAGCTTTGATTCAATAATTGTACCCTTTGCGTTTCTGTTTGGATTAGCTTTTAATTCCTGAACTTCTGCAACCAATAGTATCATTTCCAACAGTTCTTCTATACCGGTGCCTTTTTTTGCCGAAACATGCACAAATATAGTATCTCCGCCCCAATCCTCGGATATAACACCGTGCTCTGATAGCTCCTGCTTTACTTTATCCGGGTTTGCAGTAGGTTTATCGATTTTATTTACGGCTACAATTATAGGAACTCCTGCAGCTTTTGAATGGCTTATTGCTTCAATTGTTTGAGGCATTACACCGTCATCTGCAGCTACTACAATTATCGCAATATCAGTGACTTTTGCTCCCCTTGCCCTCATTGCGGTAAATGCTTCATGTCCGGGAGTATCAAGGAATGTTATTTTTTTGCCGTTAATTTCGACCTGTGATGCTCCTATATGCTGAGTTATTCCTCCGGCTTCATGCTCAGTAACAGATGTATTCCTGATTGCATCAAGAAGCGAAGTTTTTCCATGGTCAACATGACCCATTACAGTAACTATAGGTGGTCTCGGCTGCAAGTTACTTTCATCATCTTTATCATCTTTAAATAATGAATCCTCTAAATTTTTAAGCTCGTCAACAACTTCTATTTTATTTACTTTTGCGCCTAATTCTTCTCCAATCAATGATGCGGTGTCATAGTCGATTTCCTGATTCATATTTGCCATTACACCGAGCATAATCAACTTGGATATTACAACATTTACGGGAACACCCAACTTGTCTGCAAAATCTCTTACTACAATAGAATCCTCAATGCTGATATTTTTAACCTTGTGTTGTTTCGGCTCAGGTCGGCTTTGCTGCTGCTGTGGTTTCTGTTTTTGCTTATCCTTTTTTATATCCTTCCTAATCTCTTTTTTCTCTTCTTCATCATGATGTAATTTTGCAGGTCCCGTCTTAGTCGGAGTATGCTTTTTAACCGGTGATAACAATTTTTTATCAACCTTTTTAAGCTTTGCTTGATTCAAATCTATTTTTTCGTCAACCAAGGGCTCTTCATCTACGATAACATTTTTGCTGCTTTTGACAAGCTTTGTTTTTTTACTGTTATTAAGAAGGCTTAATGCCTTTTTAAATCTTAAAACCTCTAAATCAGTCAGGGAGCTCATGTGATTTTTCACTGTAATTCCTAATTCCTGTTCAACTAATTGTGCAAGATCTTTGCTGTTCATTTCTAATTCTTTTGCAAGTTCATATATTCTCATGCAACCACCTCCGGTTTATACATTATTTAATAAATACGATGCTATGTTCTTGTCTCTTATTGACAGAACACTCACCACCTTTTTTCCAAGAGCCTTTCCCAATAGTTCTTTTTCACCCGTCTCAATATATTCGCAATTATACTTATCACATACGAATTTAATGTTTTTCTTAGTTTTATCTGATGCATCTTCTGCAATTATAACCAAAAAACTATTGTTTTTTTCTATATCCGCCTTCGTTGAATCAAAACCTATGGATACATTTCCTCCTTTTCTTGCAATACCTAACATTGAGTATATTTTATGCATTTTTTTCAATCGCCTCTTTTATTGCTTCGATCACTTCTTCAGGAATTTCGGTTTCCAATGATTTTGCCAACCTCTTTGATTTAATTGCCTTATTGAAGCATTCTATATTTTTGCATATATAAGTTCCTCGTCCGTTCTTCTTTCCTGTTTCATCGAAAAAAATTTCATTTTCTTTTGTTTTTACAATTCTGCATAATTCTTTTTTGGGGAAACTTTCCATGCAGCCGATACATCTTCTCATTGGTATTTTCCTGACTTTCATACTTCCTCCCGTAAGCTGTCGTTATACTGAGATTCGCTTATTATATCAATTTTCCACCCTGTAAGCTTTGCAGCAAGCCTTACATTTTGTCCTTCCTTTCCAATTGCCAAAGAAAGTTGATTGTCGGGAACAACAGTCACTGCCGTTTTTTCCTTTTCATTTGCTGTAACTTTAAGAATTTTGGCAGGTCCCAGACTATTGGCAATAAATTTTTCGGGATCTTTTTCATAAATAATAATATCAATTTTTTCCTGATTTAATTCATCAATAATATTTTTAACCCTTGTACCTTTATTTCCTACACAGGAGCCTATGGGCTCAACATTGGGGTCATGGGAAAAAACTGCTATTTTTGTTCTTGAGCCGGCTTCTCTTGCAATTGAGTATATTTCAATAATGCCATCATGAATTTCAGGAACTTCAAGCTCAAATAACCTCTTGACAAGATTTGGATGGCTTCTTGACAACATAATGTTTGCACCTTTTCCCGTATTTTTTACCTCCAGAATAACAGTCTTTATCCTGTCACCCGGATTATATACTTCGCCCGGTATTTGCTCATTTACGGATAGTATTCCTTCAATTTTGCCTAAATCCACAAATATGTTACCCTTGTTTTCTCTTTGTACTATTCCTGTCAAAATATCTGATTCCCTGCCGTAAAATTCACTGAAAATAGATTCTCTTTCAGCTTCGCGGATTTTTTGCAAAATTACCTGTCTTGCTGTTTGAGCTGCAATTCGACCGAAATCCTCTTTGGGCTCAATTTGTATTTTGACTATATCTCCCAATTCATATTTTGAATCGATTGATTTTGCCTCTTCCAATGAAATTTCCAAATTTTTATTTTCTACTTTTTCTACAACGGTTTTGTCCTGAAAAAGTTTATATTCACCTGTTGTTTTATCTATTTCAATGCTGAAGTTTGTTGCCTTACCGTAATTCTTCTTATATCCTGTTTCCAAAGCAGACCTTATAGCTTCCAAAACAACGTCTTTCAAAATACCTTTTTCTCTTTCAAGCTCGCTCAATGCATTTAAAATATCCTTGTTCATAACCCGCCTCCATTAAAAATCCTCTATCACTCTATTAATTTTTGCTAAATCTTTCAGTTCAATCGTAAAATTATTTTCTCCTGATTTGATTACAATATTATTCTCGTTCTTTTCCGTTAATATGCCTTTTACAGTCTTCTTGTCATCAATTGGTTTATATAATCTTGCTTCCACTAATTTATTTAAGTTTTTCAAATAGTCTTTTTCTGTTTTGAAAGGTCTTTCCACTCCCGGCGAAGAAACTTCCAAAAAATATTGCTCCTTGATTAAATCAACCTCATCAAGCTTCTTATTGAGTACTCTGCTTATATCAGCGGTATCATCCACAGTAATTCCCCCGGGCTTATCTATGTAGACTTTTAAATACTTAAAGGGCCCCTCTTTAACATACTCAATATCAAATAATTCAATATCCGTAGATTTTAGTATTTCTTCTGTAATTTTTCTGACTGAAGATACGATATCTTTCTTGTTCATATTTACTCCTTTACCCTGCAATCAGAAAGAGTGGGGTCACCCACTCTTTCTGTCAAAATTCTTCTTTTTAATAGTATATCACAAATATTTTATAAAATCAAACATTATTTTATAAATAGCACAATGAAAAATAGTG
>DMWH01000064.1:29933-31437 GCA_003483345.1 Clostridiales bacterium
ACAGGACAAATCAATCACACATTAAAAATCGAAATCTGGTTTGTTTCATCCATATTTTTCAGGCAGCCGTGTTTTTCCAAAACCTCTATTACAGTCTTTGATACTTTTGCTCTATTTATAATATCTTCAATTGATATAAATTCGGAAATTTCTCTCTCAGCCTTTATGTTTGCCGCCGCATTTGCCCCAAGCCCTTGAAGACCCATCAAAGGAGGCAGTATACCGTCTTCGGTTAGAAGAAATTTTCTGTCGTCAGATTTATATAAATCAACTTTTGTAAATTTGAAACCTCGCTTGTACATTTCATATGCTACTTCAAGAACAGTAATTAAATTTTTTTCCTTTGCTGTCTTATCGTTTCCTTTTTCTTCAAAAGATTTAATTGTATTCAATATATGGTTTTGGCCTTTCATTACAATATCTGCATCAAAGTCATCAACCTTGGTGGTGAAATATGTTGCATAAAAAGCTTCCGGATAATGAACTTTATAGTAAGCAATTTTTACCGACATGGTTACATAAGCAACCGCATGCGCCTTGGGGAACATATATTTAATTGTATTGCAGGAGTCTATGTACCACTGAGGAACATTCTGTGCCTTCATCGCCTCCTCATCTTCTTTTCGAAGTCCTTTTCCTTTTCGAACTCTTTCCATTATGTCAAAAGCCGTCTTCTTTTCTACTCCCATTTGAATTAAATATGTCATTATATCGTCACGAGTAGATATAACTCCCCCGATTTTCGCATAACCTTTTTTTATTATATCCTGCGCATTGTTAATCCAGACATCCGTCCCGTGTGAAAGACCGCTGATTCTGACCAAGTCAGAAAATGATTTTGGCTTTGTATCCTTAATCATCTGCCTTACGAAAGAAGTACCGAATTCAGGTATTGCCAATGTTCCCGTGCTGCAATTTATTTCATCCAATGAAATTCCAAGTATTTCAGGACTGTTAAAAATGGCCATTGTGCTTGGGTCATCCATAGGAATATCTTTGCTTTCCAGTCCTGTTAAATCCTCCAGCATGCGTATAATGCTTGGAGTATCATGACCAAGTAAATCAAGCTTTAAAATTCGTCCCGAAATGGAATGGTAGTCAAAATGTGTTGTTATTGTTCCCGACTTTTCATTGTTTGCTGGATATTGAACAGGCGTAAAATCATGAATATCCTTATCCTTCGGAACAATCATAACCCCGCCGGGATGCTGTCCTGAAGTTCGCTTAATACCCAGACATCCTTGAATTAACCTTTCAATTTCTGCTTTTCTCTTAGTAATGCCTCTTTCTTCAAAATAATTCTTCACAAAGCCGTAGGCTGTTTTGTCTGCAATTGTACTTATTGTGCCTGCTCTGAAAACTTTTCCTTCTCCAAAAAGCTCTTCGGTATATTTCATGCATATACCTTGTTCCTCACCGGCAAAATTTAAATCTATATCAGGCTCTTTATCTCCTTCAAATCCTAAGAATACTTCAAAGGGTATGTCATGACCGTCTTTTACCA
>DMWH01000064.1:31457-34545 GCA_003483345.1 Clostridiales bacterium
CATACATAATGAGGAACTAAGGGGTTTACTTCCGTTATTCCTGCCATCGTTGCTGCAAAGGAGGAGCCTACCGAGCCTCTTGAGCCTACCAAGTAGCCGTCCTCATTTGATTTCTTGACTAATTTTTGAGCAATCATATACATAACCGAGTATCCGTTACCGATTATTGAATTTAACTCCCTTTTTAATCTGCTTTCAACAATTTCCGGGAGTTTTTCTCCGTATATTGATTTAGCTTTGCTAAAACATATATTTTTTAACTCATTGTCCGAGCCTTCCATTATTGGAGGAAATGTTCCATTTGGAATGGGAAGTATTGGCTCGATTAAATCTGCAATTAAATTTGTGTTTGTTACAACCACTTCGTATGCCTTTTCTTCACCTAAATATGAAAAATCATCAAGCATTTCATCGGTTGTTTTAAAATATAGAGGGGCTTGTTCTTCCGCATCCTCATAGCCTTGTCCTGACATAAGAATTCTTCTGAAAATTTCATCTTCAGGCTCCAAAAAGTGAACATCACCGGTTGCAACGACTGTCTTGCCTTTCCTTTCACCTAACTCAACAATTTTTTTGTTGATTATTTTAAGCTCTTCAACACTTCTTAATCTTTCATTGTTTACTAAAAACATATTGTTGTCAAGCGGCTGTATTTCATAAAAATCATAATAATCAGCTATTTCTTCAATCTTTTCATCACTCTTGCCTTCAAGAAAGGCACTGAAAAGTTCTCCTGATTCACAAGCAGTTCCGAGCAATAGACCTTCTCTTAATTGGTTTAAGTTAGATTTTAACAGTCTTGGTTTCTTGTAAAAATTATTTATATGTGAATCTGAAACCAAACTGTATAAATTTTTAAGTCCTATGTAGTTGGTAACAAGTATATTGATATGATATGACGGCTGTTTAACGATATCGATGTCTTCCATAAGGATATCATTTAATTTAGAAACATCATATATTTCTCTTTCACTTAACTTGTTCAATAAAATTATCAAAAGCTGTCCCGTTGCATTTGCATCATCAACTGCTCTGTGGTGGTTTATAAGATTTATGCCTAATTTTTTCGTTAAAGTATTAAGTCTATGGTTTTTAACATCCTTTATCAGAGCTTTTGAGAGCTCCAAAGTATCCAAGACCGGAGGATTATAATTTTCTATAGACAGTACCTTAGTGTTTTCTTTAATAAAACCAAGGTCAAATTTAGCATTGTGAGCAACCAATACACATTCTTTTGCAAAATCCAAAAATGCCGGCAAAGCCTCATCTATTTCGGGTTGACCTTGAAGCATATCATCTGTTATTGATGTTAATTCAATGATTTTTCCAGGAAGCTTTTTATCAATGTGTACAAATGTTGAAAAGCTGTCGATAACCTTTCTGTTTGAAATTTTCACTGCTCCGATTTCTATGATGTTGTCGTTTTTTGGATTTAAACCTGTAGTTTCTATATCAAATACAACAAATACAGAATCCAAATTAACATTTTGACAATTTTGAACTATAGAGACAGTGTCATTTACAAGGTATCCTTCCATACCGTATATGACTTTAAAATTATCATCGGCACAATCCATCGCTTCAGGATAGCCTTGCACAACACCGTGGTCTGTTATTGCAATTGCCTTATGACCCCACTGCCTTGCCTTCTTAGCGTATTCCTTAAAGCTGTTTATACCATCCATTGAGCTCATACCTGTATGCAGATGAAGCTCAACCCTCTTTTCTTTTGCATTATCCATTCGCTTGATTTCTTCGGTTGTTAACTGTAAATCTAGTATTTTAACAATCAATTCTTTTTCATAATCATCATATTCAACATTGCCTGCAATTTGAATATAATTCCCATTTTCAATTCCTTCATCATCAAACCCATTAGGACAAAAATATTTGCACATTATTGAATCCGTGGAATCGGTTATGATTAACGATATGAGGAAAGAGCCGTTTTTTAACTCCCTTTTGTCAACATTTACAATTTTTCCTTTAATATTAACTACACCTGAGTCATTTGTTAATTCGGAAATTAAAGACACAGGTATGCTGTCAAAGTCAATCTTTTTTCTTGACCTTTTCTTATAACTGCCTTCTTGAGATTTGTTGGCAGGTTTTTTTTCGGAAGAATTATTTTTAATTATTTCTAAATTCTTTTTCAATGCTTGGTCAAAAATTCTTTGTGCAGTAATTGCTGCTTCTTCTTCCGCCTCATTATATATAGCTTTTATATTATAGTCTAAATTGTAATCGCATATAAGTTTCTTAAGCTTTCTTTCTGTGTTATTGTCATTAAGCTCGTCTATCAGCAGTTTATTGTCTGCAATTACAAAAAAACATTCATCTTTAAATTCAATTTTTATATTGTCCTTTGCTTTTGACAGTATATTTGAACTTTTATTGATGATGTAAAACAGGTTTTCTTTAATTTTTTCAATGTTTATATTTTTTTCTAATTTATATTTTAAATATATTTCTACATTTACTGAATTGTTATAATGCTTACTTATTTCGTCCTTAATATTTTCTATATGATTAAAATCTATAATTTCTTGGCTTAACGCGTGTAAATTAATAGTATTTGTTTTTTCTATTACTTCAATCTTTTCGATTTTTATCTTATCAAGGCTCTCATCAGTAAATATTTTATTAAATAACATAGCAGTCTCCCTTTATTTTCTCCTATTGTAGTATAACAAAATTAAAATTTTAATTCAATATACTTAAAATATATTTTAAAAGTAAACATATGTAATAAATTTTACATTTATTAATATATTAATAAATACAAAGGAGGAATTCCAATCGAAACGCTATATGAACTCAATATATATTCCATTACATTGCGAATTGTACTATCTATGATTTGCGGAGGTATTATAGGACTTGAAAGAAGCAGAAAAAACAGACCTGCAGGTTTCAGAACTTACATGATTGTATGTTTAAGCTCTGCTTTGGTAATGATGACAAATCAATATATTTACAATAATTTCAGCGGCAGTGACCCTGCTAGGCTTGGTGCACAGGTTATCAGCGGTATCGGTTTTTTGGGTGCAGGAACAATAATGATAACAAGCAGAAACCAAATAAAAGG
>DMWH01000006.1:0-5151 GCA_003483345.1 Clostridiales bacterium
GGATAAAATGAAAAAATTTTTAGGTATTATTTTAGCGCTGACAATGATACTTTCATTGTTTACTGCATGCGGTTCCAACGGACAACAAACAAAACCCGAATCAGAGGGGCCGGAAGTTTCCGGAGAAGGAATATTTCCTGCAATTGCCAAGGAAGATATTAAGGTTGGAGTAATACATATCGGAAATCCTGCTGATGGCTCCGGTTATACCTTTGCACACGATCAGGGAATAATAGAAATGCAGAAAGCACTTGGTCTTAGCGACAGCCAGATAATTCGTAAAAACAATGTTAATGATACAGACCCTACAGCTACTGATGCAGCTATACGCGAATGTATTGAAGAAGGAGCACACATCATTTTCGGTACAAGCTGGGGGTACATGGATACAATGGAAGCCTTAGCCGAAGAATATCCTGATGTAATATTTTCACACGGTTCAGGGTATAAAAGCAATGATAGAAACTTTAACAATTATTTCGGAAGAATCTATCAGGCAAGATATTTAACAGGAATTGCAGCCGGATTAAAAACAAAAACTAATAAGTTGGGATATGTGGCAGCAATGGGTAAGGATAATTCAGAGGTAACAGGCGGACTAAATGCATTTGCAATGGGTGTGCATTCAGTTAACCCTGAAGCAAAAGTTTATGTAAAGGTTACAAACAGCTGGTATTCACCCGAAGAAGAAACAAATGCCGCAAAAGCA
The DNA here is from genome assembly GCA_003483345.1 of Clostridiales bacterium. Classification (GTDB taxonomy): domain Bacteria; phylum Bacillota; class Clostridia; order Tissierellales; family Sedimentibacteraceae; genus Sedimentibacter. The sequence continues at coordinate 710 of DMWH01000006.1, forward strand.
TTGATAGCTGAAGGCTGTGACGTAATAGCACAGCATTGCGATACTCCCAACCCTCAATTGGAAGCAGAGAAGGCAGGAGTTTTTGGTATAGGCTATAATTCAGATATGTCTAAGGATGCTCCAAAGGCTACCATTACATCTGCAGTATGGAATTGGGGAGCTTATTATACATGGGCTGTAGAAAAAGTTATTAACGGAACTTGGTTAAGTGAAAATTATTATGGTGGAATGAAGGAAGGCATGATTGATATTTCGCCAATTAATGAAAGTATTGCTGCAGAAGGAACCGTTGAAAAAATCGAGGAAGCAAAACAATCTATTATGGATGGCACCTTCAATGTTTTTGACGGAGTAATAGAGACTAATGACGGCTCCACAGTTGGAGAAGAAGGCAAAACCTTGGATGACGGTACTATTACCGGCGGAATCAATTGGTATTTTAAAACAGTAGTAGAAAAATAATTCAATGGGGTTGGTTGTTGCCAACCCCTTAATACAGCGTCATTTTNNTCAGGATGGTATATAGGTGATTATGTTGAAAACGATAGATAATTATGCAATAGAACTTAAGGGTATTACTAAATCCTTTGGAAAAGTAATTGCAAACGAAAATGTTAACCTTGGTATTAAATACGGTGAAATTCTTGCTTTGCTTGGAGAAAACGGCTCGGGAAAAACCACATTGATGAATATTTTATCCGGCATTTATTATGCTGATGAAGGTACAATATTTATTGATGGAAATGAAGTTTTCATAACAAATCCACACGAAGCTATAAAATTAGGCATAGGAATGATTCACCAGCATTTTAAATTGGTTGAAGTATTCAGTGCAATGGATAATATTGTTTTAGGCACAAAGGGAAGATACGTCAAAAACAGTGCTTTAAAAGAGAAAATTCTTGAAATGAGCAACAAATTCGGTTTAGAAATAGAGCCTGATAAAAAAGTCTACAATATGTCCGTAAGCGAAAAGCAGACCATTGAAATAATGAAAGTGCTGTACAGGGGGGCTAAGATTTTAATTTTAGATGAGCCCACTTCGGTACTCACACCTCAGGAAACTGAAAAGCTCTTTGTAATACTTCGCAGAATGAAAGAGCAGGGGAATGCAATAATTATTATTACACACAAGCTCCATGAAGTTTTAGCAATCAGTGACAGGGTTGCAATACTTCGAAGAGGAAAGGTAGTCGATACGGTCAATACTCGGGAGACTAATGAGAAACAGCTTACGGAATTAATGGTGGGAAGACCTATCAGCCTTGAAATCAAGCGTCCCGAAACAAGCAGAAAGAAGACCGTTTTAAAGGTGGTAGACCTGTCTGTTGTAAATGAGGACGGCACAATAGGCTTAAACAATATTAATTTTAAGCTAAAAAGCGGAGAAATACTAGGTGTTGCAGGTGTTGCAGGAAGCGGACAAAGAGAATTGTGCGAAACTATTGCAGGACTTATGCATCCTAAGACAGGAGCCGTATTATATAACAAGGAAAATATTATAGGGAAAACTCCCGATGAAATTATAAATTTAGGCATAAGCATGAGTTTTGTACCGGAGGACAGATTAGGCATGGGGTTAGTAGGCTCTATGGACATGATTGATAATATGCTGCTTAAATCATACAAGAAAAACAAAGGTTTTATAATTGACAAAAAACCGTCCAAACAGTTAGCCGAAGAATTGGTTGATAAACTGAGTATTACAACTCCGAATGTTGAAACTCCGGTAAGAATGCTTTCAGGAGGAAATGTACAGAAGGTTCTTTTGGGAAGAGAAATTGAATCTGAGCCGAATGTTTTGATTACTGCATATCCCGTCAGAGGACTTGATATAAATTCTTCTTATATAATTTATGATTTATTAAATGAGCAAAAGAAAAAGAATGTTGCAATATTATTTATAGGAGAAGATTTGGATGTTTTGTTGGAGCTATCCGACAGGATTATGGTTTTATGCCATGGAGAATTAATGGGTCTTGTGGATGCAAAAAATACTACAAAGGAAGAAATCGGGCTTATGATGGCAGGAAGAAAGATGGAAGGAGTTGACTCAGATGAATAACAGAAGTCATACACCTTTTATAAGGACCGTAAAAATATCCGAGCGCTCAAGCAATAATATATTAAAAATAAGAATAGCTGCTTTTGTATTAGCCCTTACTGCAGGAGGATTATTCATACTTTTCTTAGGCTTTAATCCCCTTAAATTGTATGGAACTATTATATCCGGGGCATTTCGAAGTAAAATGGCATTCCAGGCAACAGTTAAATTTATGATTCCATTATTAATGTCATCCTTAGGTGTTTCTATCGCATTTAAAATGAGATTTTGGAATATAGGTGCCGAAGGACAGATAATAGTCGGTGCTGTCTGCGCTTCATATTTTGCACTGTTTCACGATAATTGGCCTCATTTTTTGTTATTGATTGTTATGTTTGCTGCGGGAGCAATAGGCGGAGGTCTGTGGGGACTGATACCTGCATACTTTAAATCAAAATATGATACAAATGAAACACTTTTTACATTGATGCTCAATTATATAGCATTGCATATAATTACTTACCTGAGGGATGGTCCCTGGAAGGACCCCGGCTCGTCAGGTTTTCCGAAAATAGCAAGATTTACTGCCAATGCTCAAATCGATAAGGTCCTTGGAGTGCACTTCGGATGGATTATTGCTCTGATTCTTGTTGTCATAGTATTCATATATCTTAAATATACCAAACACGGATATGAAATAAGCGTAGTCGGTGAAAGTAAATCTACTGCCAGATATGCAGGTATGGATGTTAAAAAAATAATACTTCGAACCATGATTATAAGCGGCGGAATTTGCGGTATTACTGGAATGATTCAGGCTGCCGGTTCAGACATGACCTTAGCATCTTCTGTAGCAGGAGGAGTTGGATTTACCGCAATAATTGTATCCTGGCTGGCATATTTAAATCCTTTTGGAATACTTTTGGTTTCATTTTTGTTCAGCATACTCGATAAGGGTAGCAGCGTCATGCAGTCTACCTATGGATTGTCAACATATTTTGCAAGTGTGCTGCAGGGTATAATTCTGTTTTTTATATTAGGATGCGAATTTTTCATAAGATATAAATTTGTACTTACCAAAAAAGGAGGGAAATAACATGTTTATTAAATTTTTAATTGCTGCGGTATTTGCGGGAACTCCTCTGTTATTTGGTACGGTAGGCGAGATTATGAATGAAAAGGCAGGACATTTAAATCTTGGAGTTGAAGGAATGATGGCTATGGGAGCATGTGCCGGATTCATGGCAGGATTCTTCAGCAATAGTATTTATATTGCCCTTTTGGCAGCTTTTTTGGCAGGTATGCTGGGTGCTTTAATCTATGCTATTCTAACAATTACATTTATGGCAAATCAAAATGTTACCGGTCTTACCCTTTCAATTTTCGGTGTAGGTATATCAAACTTTGCGGGAGAATTTATGCTTGTTAATTCTGCTTCAAATTCTTTAAAGCTTCCTGAGCAAATAACTGCACAAATAAGCAATATAAATATTCCCGGCATCAGCACTATTCCTGTTTTGGGACCATTATTATTTCAATACAATATTTTTGTATATTTGGGTGTAGCTATTGCTGTAACATGCGGTATATACTACTTTCGCACAAAGACAGGGCTCAATGTGAGAGCTATCGGGGAAAATCCCGGTGCTGCTGATGCAGCAGGAATCAAGGTAACAAAGCTAAAGTATATTAATGTACTCATTGGCGGCGGTATATGCGGTATAGGAGGAGCATACTGCTCCATGATTATCAACGGCGGTGTATGGATGAACAATCCGGTAAACGGTCAGGGATGGATTGCCGTTGCTCTCGTTATATTTGCTTCATGGAAACCCTTAAGAGCAATTTTCGGCTCATTTATATTTGGAGCATTCAATATTTTAAAATATTATTTTCCAAAAACAATTTTTACAATTCCAAATGCATTTTATGATATGCTTCCATTTGCTATAACAGCCTTGGTATTGGTAGTAACTTCAATTAGGAAATCAAAGGAAAACCAACAGCCCGCAAGCTGTGGAGTAAATTATTTCAGAGAAGAAAGATAAGATGTATAATACTTTGTCAAAATCAAAAACTACTTGATGGAGGTATTATGAAGAAAATAATAATTATTGTTATATTGTGTGTTTTATTTTCCGGTTGCAGCACTTTCTTTTCCGATGTTACCGAAATTGAAGCAGTAAATTTACAAAACGGTGTTACGATTGTTATACCAAAAGACAGCAAGGATGCGGATATAATTATAGATGCAGTAAATAAGAAGAATAAAACAGATGAAGATATAACATCCTTATTGAGCTATGAAATTATACTCAAAAAAGAAAATGATGAAGAAGTCTACAAGCTTTACTTTGATTTAGACAATCAAACTGCATATCTTGCTCAGGATAAAACA
>DMWH01000006.1:5296-10191 GCA_003483345.1 Clostridiales bacterium
ATAATAAGAATTTATGAGCAAGGCAGTTTGTTCGGCACAGGAAAAAATTTGTCTGAGCTCATAAGTAATATAAAAAGTGACGGTGAATACCTGGTTGAATGTGAAAGCCAGTGGCACTTTAAGGAAAACAGAGAGTCATACGGAAGTCAGAAGTTGAAATTTTCTATCTCGGTAGACATACCTGCACAAATTAATATAGTAACCAAGGAGAATTATCCGGGCAACATCTTGTTGATTAGTATTGAGAATTTAAATGATGATGAAACAGTAAAATTGGAAACAGATGCAGTTAAAACTAACTTTGATATTTATGCATACAAAGATAAAAACTATTATATGATGCCAATAGACCTGTATACACAGCCCGGTGAACATAATGTTATAGCAGTTGTAAATGAAGGGGCAGAAGATGAATATACATTGGAAAAAACATTGACTGTGTCAAATAGAAGTTTTAAAACTCAATATCTTACAGTTAGCGAAGAAATGAACGAAACACATAATGATAATGCTGCAATCTATGAATTTGCACAGCTTGTAAAACCTGCAAGAACCGAGTCGGCAAAGGAAAAGTTGTGGGAGGGTACATTTATAATGCCTGTTGAAGGAGAACTGACAACGGATTTTGCTGAAATAAGATATGTGAATAATGAAATTTCTTCTTCGCGGCACTCAGGTCTTGACTTAGCCGCTCCAAAAGGAACTCCTGTTGTAGCTCCAAATAACGGGAGAGTTACATTCGCTATGGAAGGACTTCTTTCTCCAGGCAACACGGTTGTTATTGACCATGGAATGGGGCTTTTTACTTCCTACTATCACTTAGATACAATTAATGTAAAAAAAGGCGATGAGGTTAAAAAGGGGGATGTTATTGGAACTGTGGGTACAACAGGATTTTCAACCGGGCCCCACTTGCATTATGCAGTGAGTATTTATAACACTTATGTAAATCCATATCAAACCTTAAGCGGGATAATTGATTGAAAACTGTTTACCTGGTTTGAATTGTGGTATATAATTAATGTAAAGTTATTAGAAGGGGGACACAACTTAAGGAATGTACCCGTAATAGGAGGTATCAATGGAATATATAGGATATGCCTGGCTGGGAATAGTGGTTGCTTGTGTAGTAATAGAAGCTATGACTGTTAGCTTAACAACAATATGGTTTGCTATCGGCGCAATTTTCGCGTGGTTGATTTATTTGACCGGTTTAGGATTAGAAGTACAGATAGTGGTTTTTTTGTTGGTTTCTATAGTATGTCTTATATTTACGAGGCCGATTGCAATGGAGAAATTAAAGGTCGGAAGAGTGAAAACCAATGCTGAATCATTAATAGGGCAGTCCTTTAAGGTTGAATCAACAATTGATAATATTAATAATACGGGAACAGTAAACGTGAAAGGACAAATGTGGGCTGCAAGGTCTCTTGATGACCAGGTAATTGAAAAGGACGAAATAGTAATAGTTAAAAAAATAGTAGGCGTTAAGCTTATTGTTGAGAAAAAATAAGGAGGAGTATATGGAATATATAGGTCTGGTTTTATTGTTATTGATAGTAGTTATATTGTTTGCAACAAATATCAGAATAGTACCTCAGGCACATGCCTATGTTATAGAGCGACTTGGAGCTTATCAAGCAACATGGGGTGTTGGAGTACATGTAAAGGTTCCCTTGATTGACAGGGTGGTAAAGAAAATATCTCTTAAAGAGCAGGTAATTGACTTTCCGCCTCAACCGGTAATAACAAAGGATAATGTAACAATGCAGATAGATACGGTAATATTTTTCCAAATTACAGACCCCAAGTTTTATACATACGGGGTCGAGAGGCCGATATCAGCTATTGACTATTTAAGTGCGACAACCTTAAGAAATATTATTGGTGATTTGGAGCTTGATGAAACATTGACTTCAAGAGAAATAATAAATACGAAAATGCGTGCCGTCTTGGACGATGCTACCGACCCTTGGGGTATAAAAATTAATCGTGTAGAGGTTAAAAATATATTGCCTCCAAAAGAAATTCAAAATGCAATGGAAAAACAAATGAAGGCCGAGAGAGAAAAAAGAGAGGCAATTCTTATTGCTGAAGGACAAAAGAGTTCTGCTATATTGGTAGCGCAAGGCAACAAGGAATCTATGATACTTCAGGCAGAGGCAGAAAAACAGTCAGCAATTTTAAGGGCAGAAGCTAAGAAGGAAGCAACAATCAGAGAGGCAGAAGGTGAAGCAGAAGCAATTTTAAGCGTTCAAAAGGCAACCGCCGAGGGTTTAAAAATGATTAAGGATGTTGAGCTTAACAAGGAAGTGCTTACATTCAAGAGTTTTGAGACGTTTGAAAAAGCTGCAAACGGTCAGGCAACAAAGATAATAATACCTTCGGAAATTCAGGGACTTGCAGGACTTTCAAAAGCATTGTCCGAAACAATAAAAGAATCTTAATTAATTTAGAATTAGTTTAGGGGGTTAAGCTCATGCTTACAATTGAAAAAATCAAAGAAGCACAAAAACGCATTGCACCATTTGTGTATAAGACTCCTCTTCTTCGTTTGAATAATTTGGATGAATATTTAGGTTGTCAAGTATATACTAAAATGGAATCATTTCAAAAGACCAATTCGTTTAAAGTTCGCGGTGCGGTTAATAAATTAATGACTTTATCGGAGGAGGAACTCAATAAAGGAATTATTACTGTTTCGTCGGGAAATCACGGCAAAGCTGTAGCTTATGCAGCTACTTTGTTAGGAAGAAAAGCCAGAGTAGTAATTCCGGATAATGCTCCCAAGATAAAAGTTGAAGGAATACAATCATATGGAGCAGAAATAATCTACAGTATACCATCGGAGCGATATAATGTAGCAAGACAACTAAGTGAAGAAAATGGCTGGAGTTTAATACCTCCGTTTGATGATTATGAAATTATTGCCGGACAAGGTACAGCCGGTTTAGAAATACTTGAACAGCTTCCGGATGCAGATTATATTGTTGTTCCCATAGGCGGCGGCGGTTTAATCGGCGGGCTTTCTGCAGCAGTCAAAGAATTAAATCCGAAAGTTAAAGTTATCGGCGTTGAGCCTGCATTGGTTCCTCGTTACAGTGAAAGCTTTAAAGCAGGTCATCCCGTTTCTTTGGACCCAAACTCAAAATCAGTGGCTGATGCCTTACAAACCTTAAGACCAGGAGAACGTAATTACCCCATAATAGAAAAATATGTTGATAAAATTGTTACGGTTCATGAAGAAAATATTCTTAAGGCAACTAAATTCTTATTAACGATAGGGAAATTATTGGCTGAGATTTCTTCCTCTATTACAATAGGTGCAGTCCTGCAAAAGGCTGTTAAATTTGAACCGGAAGATAAAGTTGTTTTTTTAATTTCAAGCGGCAACATCGGAATGGACCAGTTCAATAAATTTGAGAATATAGATTTGTAAAAAAATAAAAATGCGCCTAAGGGCGCTTTTTTAATTATTTATCTGAATATATCTTTTGAAAAAGTAATTTTGCTTCTGGTTTGTATAAATTTATCTGCCATAATACATTGAACAATCAATACAACACCTAAGGAGGCTATAATATCGCCTATACTTACCACGAACCAGTTTCCTATAGGAATTATATTGCCTAAAAAGCTGAGTGTGGCTGTCTCTGAAGATGTATAGAACAATAATTTGCCGGCATTTAAAAGCTCGGCTGCTTCTGCACCGTATATTTTTGCTGCAGCATCCGGAGACAGTGGAAATTTAAAATTGTTTGTTAAAAACGATAACAAATTCAATGCAAGTCCTATTAATGGAATAAACATATATTTTATGCTTATATTTGCTATTAAAAATAATCCTGTTAAAACTATTGATCCGATAAGAAATGTTGAATAAAGAAATGATTCATAATCATAAAGGCCTAAATTTATAACTATAATGCCCAAGTAAAACAAAGCTGAAATGTAAATCAAGAATCTAAAACTGAAATTAACATATGATAATCTGCTTAGCTTTCCCCTTCTTATATAGCCGATAACTATTCCTAATATTAAAGCTTCAAAAAACATATTTGCCTCCATTAAATAGAGTTATATTAATTCTACAATATATATTAAATTATAGCAACTTATTTTTGACAAAAAATGCTAGTTTTTGTATAAAAAATTAATAATATTTATTTAGTTATCCTCAGTATGCATTGATTTTATAAAGTTTACATTAATAAATGAATATTGACGGAGCAAAATATCTATGTTATTATTCTTGTAATTATTTAACTTAATTAGGAGGAATTAATTTTGTTAGAAGAAGGCTCGTTATGGGGTCCATTGGTTTTACAATTTATTTTATTATTCATCAATGCAATCTTTGCATCTGCTGAGATTGCGGTAATATCAATGAATGACAACAGAATAGCAAAAATGATGCTGGAAGGCGATAAGCGTGCTATTAGGCTTTCAAAACTTACCGATAACCCGTCTCAATTTCTTTCTATTATCCAAGTTGCCATCACATTAGCAGCACTATTAGGGGGTGCTTTTGCTGCAGAAAACTTTGCAAGCAGGCTCACCGGACTATTAATAAATATAGGTGTAAATATACCTTTTTCAGTCTTAAATTCCGTTTCTGTAGTACTGATAACATTATTACTGTCTTATATAACACTTGTAATGGGTGAACTTGTTCCAAAAAGAATTGCAATGAAAAATGCTGAAAGATTAGCATTGTCTTTGTCGGGACTTTTATATTTTATATCAAAACTGTTTGCTCCCGTTGTTTGGCTTTTGACAGTATCCACCAATGGTATATTGAGATTATTGGGGATTGACCCCAATGAAACTGATGATGAAGTAACAGAAGAAGATATTCGGATGATGGTTGATGTAGGAAGTGAAAAAGGCTCAAT
>DMWH01000006.1:10199-10453 GCA_003483345.1 Clostridiales bacterium
GCAGTAATATTGTGGCTGGATGAAACAGAGGAAGAATGGGATAAAAAAATATCCGAAAGCAGGCACTCAAGATATCCTGTATGTGACGGAAGCGCAGATAATGTTATCGGAGTTTTGCATGTTAAGGAATATTACACAATTGAGGATAAAAGCAGAGAGAATATTATGAAAATGGCTGTGAAGCCGGCTTACTATGTACCTGAAACAGTGAGGACAGATGTTTTGTTCCAAAATATGAAAAAGAGCAGAAATCA
>DMWH01000006.1:10469-10597 GCA_003483345.1 Clostridiales bacterium
TTAACTCCCGAAGAGGAGGAAATTAAAAAAATAGATGATAGAACATGGAGAATTAAAGGCTCGGCATATTTGGACGATGTGTCTAAGGAATTAGGAGTAAGTTTGCCCGATGAAGATTTTGATACATT
>DMWH01000121.1 GCA_003483345.1 Clostridiales bacterium
TGCTTTTAATGCTTCTTCTTTATTGTTAAATTTTCCTAATTTGATTGGTTCCCCGTCAATCATAATCATTGCTCTCCATACATCACTTTTACAGTCCTTTCTACGGTAAACGCCTATTGTTTTGCTCGAGTTTCTACTATTTTCTGCAACTGTGCATACTCTTAAATTGCTTTTTCTATTATCTAAAGTATCTTGATTGATATGGTCAACAACTTTGTCGTCAGGAGCATTCATTATAAATCTATGTAGTAATTTTCTGTCATTGCTTCTTGTATGACCTGTCATAACATACCCTTCCTTGTAACACCATTTATAGTTATCAACCAATGGCACATCTTCAACATCAATTAAAGTTATAGCTTTTTCCTTACCACATTTATCGTATAATTTCATTTCAGCGTAATGCCCTTTTATTATTATTTCATTAGGGTCTATTCTTGTTCTTCGGATTTCTCCAAATGTATTCATTTGTTTATAATGTCTATTACAAAAACCTTTTGCTGAAACTTTATCGTTACATCCTTCAATTTTGCAAATCTCTTGCATTTCTTGTCTACGTTTTCTGTTTCGTTCTAAACATTTCTCTTTATTAGCATGGTAATACTCTCTTGCACATTGTTTGCAACGATTTTCAAAACCATCCTTATGATTTTTTCTTTTAACAAATAATTCAATTGGTTTTTCAACCCCACACTTGTAACATATTTTCGTTTCTTTCATGGTTATTCTCCCTTCTTCTTTTGCAATACTTTTTCATACTTGTATTGTATCATATTTATCTTGCATATGCAATACTTGTAGTGTATAATGTTTTATAAAGGAGTTGATATTATGAAAAAACGTATAACATTTACTTTTAATGTTGAACTTATCGAAAAACTAAAATCTACATCTGATAAAACAATGATTCCACAATCAAGATTAGTCGAACAGGCAATCAAAGAATATTTAGAAAAATTGGAGAAGGCTGATAATTAATATCAGCTTTTTTTCATCTATTCATCCTCCATCATATTTTTAATAGTTTGCTTAACTTCTCTTATTTCTGCCTTTAATTCATTAATGCTTGTTGCCTGCATTGTCTAACTTTTCTCTTATCATAAAAATAAGTTTTTCAATCTCCGCTTGTTGATTTTCAATTTCATTAATTAGTTGTCCTACTGTTGGTCCTGCTGGTGTACTTGCTACACATTCTTCAAATCTTCTTGGGTTCATTTTTTCCTCCTAATAATTTAATTTTTTCAATTCTTCTTTTGCTTTTTCTAACATTTGTTCAGATATTGCTAAAAGCGTATCTGCTGGATAACCTAATGCTGCAAATTTCTTGCTTTTTTCAATGTTTTCCTCTAACTCTTTAATTTCTTCTAAGAGTTGTTCTTTGGTTTTCATTTAACCTCCTTTAAAATATGTGCTATAACATCTACTGTGAAACTGTTTCCTAAACACTTGTATCTTTGGGTGTTACTAATACCTTCCGTATAGTTATCAGGTAATGTTTGTAGTCTTTCACATTCCAATGGCGTTAATTTTCTCCAATGCTTATCATCAATAGCAATTTTTCTTTCTTGATTCCCTCCGCATACTGCTGTTAGTGTCGGACATTTCCCTTCTACTGAATAAACTCTTTTTAGAAAATCATGTCCGTTTAAATCCGCTTTCCCTACTTCAATGCAACCGCCCGCATATACCATTTGTCCTTGATTTTTCTTGAAATATTCTCTTTTTGTCGTTCTGCCTATACTTCCTATGATTGCGTGAGATTTTTCTCTGTCAACACACCCACTTTCGATGACGTCTTTTAGTAAAATTCCTTTATCTTCTGGCTGTGTTACGTTAGGTATGTTTGTCCAATATAAACGCTTTCTATTTTGTGCCGATACTAATGCTGAATTAATTTCTATTGGCTCAACTCCTAAATATTTTGTTATTACTTCTTGATATTCCTTTTTCATTTTTACATTTTCAAGCAAGAAGTATTTAGGTTTTGTTTCTTCTAAAAGTCTTACGTATTCAAAGAATAACTTACTTCTTTCATCCTCAAAATTTAGTTGCTTGCCTGCGAAGCTAAAACCTTGGCAGGGGCTTCCACCTATTAATAAATCAATTTTAGGCAAATCTTTGCCTTTTACATCTATTACATTGCCCAATTTAATTGTATCTGGATAATTCTTTTGTGTGATTACTATTGCATACTTGTCAATTTCGCTTGCAAAATAGTTATCAACTTTTATCCCGGCTCTCTCAAGTGCAACTTGCCCTGCTGATATTCCATCAAATAAACTTAATACATTCATTTTTTATTCGGAGTAAACGTACGTTTAATTGGTCGACCAAACCTCTTTACTCCTTTCTTATTTTCCTCGTGTAGGCATTTACGCCTACCGTAGACGAACGAAAACTATCTTATCGAAGATTTACTCATTTGAGTTATTATCATTCGTCAAATCGTCTATTTTGTTGCTGTAACTCGACATTATGTCGACTTGATGGCAGTCTGCTCCATAGGTACTATTCTTACGCTGTTTGCTTTTAGGTCTTTCAGTTCTAAGGTGTAGTTCCACTCTCTGCCTTTTAATC
>DMWH01000054.1:0-2349 GCA_003483345.1 Clostridiales bacterium
ATTTATTATCAGACCTGTGTAAAAGAATTAATATAAAAATACTAATATCTGAAGAACTGCCATCAATAGATATGTTTGCAGAGAGAATTATTAGACAATTATAGAAAAAATATTGATAACATTGATATTATCTTATATTTTATGTTTTCATACTACATAACACATAGTACAATAAGAGTATAATAAGGGTATAATTTTAGTATAGAAATGGGGTGATTACATGATTTATATAAAACCATCTGCTGCAATAAGAAACAATTATAATGAAATTTCTCAACTTTGCAAAGAAACTGAACAACCGGTATATTTGACGAAAAATGGAGAAGGCGATCTCGTTGTAATGGATATTAAATCATTTTCAAAGCGTGAAAGCATGCTAAAGTTACGAGAAATGCTTGTAGAAGCTGAAGAAAGCAGAATTCGCGGAGACAAGAGTTATACAATTGAAGAAGTATCTGATATGATGAAAAAAGCTATTAAAGAGGTTTCAAATGAATGAAAAACTTTATAAAGTAATAATTACATCTAGAGCTTCTGATATGCTCGTATCCCATTCGCGATTTATTTCAAATGTAAGCGAAAAAGCTGCTATGCAATTTGTTGAAGAATTTAATTACAAAGTAAGTACTTTAGAAAAATCTCCTGAACGTTATCCATTTATTATTGACCCATTGATACCGGAGGGGAAATATCGTAAACTGGAATTTTTAAAAAGATATTTACTTATATATCAAATTAAAGGTGAAAGTGTATATGTGGATGCAATATTAGATTGCAGACAGGATTACAACTGGTTATTATAAGGGTCAAAAGAGGGCGCATTATGAATAATATATGCAAAAATATATTTAAGGCTGTTCACGAAGGAAAGTGGCTTTCTATCTTATACAGAAATCAAGATAAAGAAACCACTAAATATTGGATAAGTATAAAAGGTATTGACCCCATTAAAAAAATGCTTCGGGTGGATGGTCTTCACCTTTTCCAATACACCCTACGGGAAATGAATATATTTATTGATTCCATTAAAAAAGCCGAAATTATTGACGGCTCCTATTGTGAAATTAATAAGGCTTTAGTGGATGATATAAGCTTGAATCCGGTAAAGTACCGAAATATTTTTCATAATACAGTTAATTTTAAAATTCTAAACTACCTTTCCGATTGTCATAAATTAGATACCACACCTTATAAATCCAATTACGACCTTATAAAATACTTTGACAGGGATTCTCTCATCTCCGGAAACTTTAAACTAAGCGATATTCAATTTAAAGAAATAATACGCAAATTCCAGAAAAAAGCAACTGACAAGCAAGGGAAAAAGAGGATTGAACAACTTGCTGTCAATGTTCTTAGCATAAATACCAAACAAGGCTTGTATGTGCTTGCCCATAAGAGACTTTACCTTGATGTGCAAAACAGGGAATTAAAAGCAGGAGACTCAACCACCATTTCTATGGAATTTACGGTTGAAGGTACAAAACAAACCATAAGGCAGTATTTGGATGAAGAAGATTACTATTTATTGGATGATTTTGATAAGAATCAGGAAATTATAAAAGATAAAATCACAAGGTCTATTCCCAAGGTTTCCGTAGACGATATGCCTTATATAATAGCCATGGGTTATGACATTTTAATAAATTTGGATAAAGAATATGAAGCTATTATTGAAATGTATCGGGAAAATACTTCTGTTCCCATAAAAGCATTCTTCGGAGAACTTGTAAAACGTCCTCCCAGAAGAAAAGAATATCCTATTGCACTCCTTAATAAAAAGGTAAACATCGACCAGCTGTGGGCAATAAACAATGCAATGAAATATCCCCTTACCTACATTCAAGGTCCTCCCGGAACAGGCAAGACCAATACCATTATCAATACAGTTACCACTGCATTTTTTAACGACAGGACCGTATTGCTGACTTCCTACAACAATCACCCTATTGACAATGTTTTTGAGGAATTCCAAAATATCAGGTACAAGGACAAACTTGTTCCTTTTCCCATAATTCGATTGGGCAACAATGAAAAGGTAACGGAAAGCCTTGATTATATTGTTGATATTTACGAAAGAACAAAGAACACAGATATTTACGATAAGACCCTTGAAAAAAACAAGGGTGATAAGATAGAAAGAACCAATAAGCTTACGGAACTGTTAAAAAAGCATGAGAGGATAATCGAATTAAAGGAAAGAAAAGAAACTATCGAAAAACTATTATGCACCTACGATCAGTTCACTTTCCTTACAGACCTTCAGGGAAGGCAATTATACCGGGTAGAGAAGGAATTGCAGTCATTGGGAGAAGTGACAGATGAAGAAGCCCTCAAATATTTATCTGA
>DMWH01000054.1:2446-3374 GCA_003483345.1 Clostridiales bacterium
CACCACAAATATTTCAGCCCATAAATTAGGAGAGCCAAAACAGTATTTTGACATGGTTATAATGGACGAGGCAAGCCAGTGCAACACTGCAGTTTCCTTGGTGCCGATTTTAAGGGGAAGGAGCTTAATGCTCGTTGGAGACCCCCAGCAGCTTAATCCTGTAATACTTTTAAATCCCAAAGACAACCATATTTTAAAGCAAAAATATTCTGTAGCCGATGAATATGATTATATTAATAATTCTGTTTACAAAACATTTCTTGCCTGTGATGCCGTAAGTGATGAAATACTCTTAAGCTATCATTACAGGTGCCACGAGAAAATTATAAATTTTAACAACAAAAAATACTATAACCGTAAGCTTAAAGTCAAGAGCAAGGTAAAATCGGATAGACCCTTGGTTTTTGTTGATGTACAGGATAACGATACGGATATAAAGAATACTTCTCCCGCAGAAGCTCAAAAGATAATCGACTATATCAAAGATAACAGAGACAAGAGAGTAGGTATAATTACTCCTTTTGTGAACCAAAAAAAATTAATCGAATCCATGCTGAAGGAGAATAATATTGACGATGTAACCTGCGGAACGGTTCATGCTTTCCAGGGGGATGAAAAGGATGTAATTCTATTTTCCATGGCAGTTACAGACAAAACATCTCCCAATACCTATTCCTGGCTTAAAAACAACAAAGAATTAATTAATGTGGCAACATCAAGGGCTAAGGAGCAATTATTAGTATTATCAAGCAAGAAAAACATAGAAAGGCTCCACCATATGTGCGTCGATGACGATGATGTTTATGACCTTGTAAACTACGTAAAAACCGAGGGAGCAAGCAAGGTAGCGGAAAAACCAATGGCATCAAGGGCATTGGGAATAAAGCCCTATTCCACTGAGACAGAAGAAGCATTCCTCCAATGTTTA